>DASYRY010000276.1:0-3076 GCA_036004025.1 Candidatus Polarisedimenticolia bacterium
CAAGGGGCCGACAGCCGGACGATCGATTTCTATCGAGCCCCGGCGGATCCCTCCCATCCCGACAACTCGGGGCGGAATGATCTCACCTTCGGATTCAGCGAGACCTTCCCGGTGCCGCCCGGAGGCGGGACGATTCGAATCGACGTCCTGAATCGCGCCCCCGAGTCGAATCGCGACATGGCCTATATCGAAGGGTTCCTGTTCACGGAGAGCCAGCAGCAGACCGGCCAGGCTCGATTCGCAGAGAGCTCCCGCGAGACCACGGGGGTCATCCCGGCGGGTGGCAGCGAAACCGTCACCTATACGGTGCCCACCGGCACGGTGCTCCTGACCGCCGTGGCGGACGCGACCCAGCTGCACGACCTGGCCTTGATCGTGAAGAACCCGCTGGGAGTTCCCATCGCCCACTCGGACCGGTCGCTCGTTCCGGAAACGACGCAGGTGCTCTCGGTGGCTCCGGGGACCTACACTCTGGTCATCAACAACAAGGGGATCACCCCGGCGCCCTACAAGCTCTATCTGATTCCGACTCTGGATCTCAGTCTTCTCCAGCCGGTCCCCTCGACCGGCTCGGGAGCACGGATCCGTACCAACTCACGATGAAGGAAGCCGGCCTGATTTCGCCGGCGGAGAAGATCGCCTTGTCTTGATGCGAACGGAATGCTGAAAGGGAGCCGGGTGTGCCCCTGCATCTTCCCGGCGCCCCTTGCAGCACGGGTGGGATGAATTCTCCCGGACTGAATCCCCCCGCCGGGCCGGACCCCGGTGACACGTGGAGAGAGAACCGGGGTCTGGCCTCAGATTTGGATTGGAAATCGATGCCAAGGAGGGTGGGACCGTCGCGAGGCGGTGAGTGTAGGGCGCGACGAGGCCGAGTTCAGGAGAGAGCGCGGGAAGCCACCGCGACGCACTCCACCAGGAAGCTCAGATCCTCCTGGCGCGAAGCGTAGTGCAGCACGCACGCCCGCAGGGAGTAGCGGTCGTGAATCTCGGTTCCCGTCAGGAAGACTTTGCCCTCCGATTGAAGCCGCTCGACCACCCGCTTGTTCAGATCATCGAGAGCTTCTTCCTTTCCCTGGAGAGCCCGCGGAACGCACCGGAAATTGACCACGGATAAGATCGGCTCGCACAGCAGCTCCATCTCCGAGGCCGCCCGAATCCGGGACGCGAGGCTGCGCGCCAGCTTGAGGTGCGCGCGGACCTGGCCGCGGATCCCCGAGCGTCCGGCGTAGAGGAGCGTCGCCCACAGCTTCAGGGCGCGGAACCCGCGCGATTGCTGGAAGCCGAATTCCGAGTACCAGGGAAGCCCTCCGAATCCCTTCCCCTCCTCCGTGCGCAAATAGGCGGGCACCAGGCTGAAGGTGTCACGCAGCAGGGCGCCGTCGCGGACCAGGGCAGCGCCGCACTCCAAGGGAACCGAGAGCCACTTGTGAGGATCGAGCGAGAGGGAGTGGCAGCGCTCCAGGCCGCGAAAGCGATGCGCAAGATCCGCGTCGAGAATCCCCAGCGCGCCGTACGCGCCGTCCACATGCAGCCAGAGACGCTCGTCCTCACAGAGGTCGGCCAGCTCCCACAGCGGATCGATCGCGCCGGTGCTCACGGTGCCGGCGGAAGCGGCCACGCAAAAAGGGATGCGTCCCGCCTCCCGGTCTTCCCGGATGGCCATCAAGAGTAGCTCGGACTTCATCCGCAACTCGCCATCCACGGGGAGAACACGCACCCCTCGCTCTCCCAGCCCCATCAGCTCCGCTGCCTTGCGCAGGCAGGAGTGCCCCTCTTGTGTGACGTACATCACGAGCTGCGGCTTTCCCGCGAGCCCTTCCTGGCGGATATCCCATCCGTTCTCGCGGGCCGCGTGCTGCCGCGCCGCGGCGAGGCAGGTGAGGGATGCCGCGGAGCCGCCGCTGACGAGAAGCCCCGCGCTTCCCTCGGCGGGGAACCCGACAATCTCCATCAGCCACCGGAGGGCACAGCGCTCGAGGTAGATGGCGGCGTGGTCGCCCCCGGCGCAGCTGGGATTCGAGATCGAGGCCAGAAAATCGGCGATCGCCCCCATCGGCGCGGGAGGCGAGTTCACCCATCCGAAGAAGCGAGGATTGCCGTTCCCCATGGGGCGGGAGAGGACCTCCCTTTCGATCGCCTCCAGGATTGCCCCGGCGGCAAGCGGCTCCTCCGAGAGAGGCCGCTGCAGAAGGGCCCCTCTTTCCTCAGGAGACATCGGCTCGAATACACTTCGCCGGTTGATACTCCCCAGGTGACGGGCGGCGATCTCCACGGCTTCGTGCGCGGCTCGACGGAACTCCTCGAGCTCCATCCCGAGGGCAGGTCGCGCGGAGTCCTCGACGTCTTCGGTCATGTTGGTTCCATCCGATGGGATGCAAGCGAGGCTTTCATTTCGAATGGAATGTATCACGGGTGCCGGTCGCCAGGGCGCTCCACGCGATCGCGCCGGAAAGAGAAGGGGGCCTCGTCCCGTCGAACGCGCCCGGATCGGGGTGAACTGCTCCAGGAGCGCGCACTCCCCCTGCTTGGACGCGCCGCCTCCCCACCGCTGCGAAGCGCACTCCTGATTCAAGGACATCGCGACTCCCGTTCTCCGGCTCCCTTTGAAATTACGGAAGCGAGAGGCGATCGGCTCAACCCTCGAGCGGAAACCCGCGGTGGATGCCCCGCGCCCGGGCCCGAATCAGGACCTTCGTCGCATCCGGAGGTTCTCGCATCACCGCCGCGGCAGCGGGATGCTCGGACTCCCGGAATGCATGCAAATTGGGTAGACTGTCCCGCGTCCATCCAGGGCGGGCTCCCAAGACCGCCCGAGACAGGAGCTCGAAAAGAGATGCGCGACTTCTTCGCCGAATTGCCGCTCGGAAGCTGGATCCAGTCACCCTGGTTTCTGGGCCCCGCGGTGTTCGTCCTCTGGACCCTCCTCTTCGTTCTCGTGAAAAAGTACCTCCTGAATGTCCTCCGCCGTCTGGCTGCGCGAAGTTCCTGGACCTGGGACGACGTCATCGTGCGCGCTCTCTCAGGCCCGCTCTTGCTTCCCATCTTCGCGAGCGGGCTGCTGATCTTCGAGCGC
>DASYRY010000277.1:0-13891 GCA_036004025.1 Candidatus Polarisedimenticolia bacterium
AATATACGCCCCCAATTCTTCGCGTGCAACCCCCATGAAGGCCGCCCCCACCGCCCGGTATCGTCCCACGGCAGCTTGGAGCTGCGGCACTGTCTTGACAGTCGTGGAAGTCGGATGATAGCTTGCGCCCGCTCATCGCAAAGTCGACCCCCAACACTCGCCTCTTCAGGAGCTTTCGTGAGATCCGCACCTCGCGACGTCCGGCCGTTCGCAAAACGGCCAGTGCCGACATCCCGGATTCTCCTCGCGCTCCTCACCGTTTGGTTCTCCATCCTGTCGGGCCATCTCGCCACCGCACAGGTGCCGCGCGGGGAGGGCCGGCGACCTTTTTCGGATTCCACGGCAAGTGTCCATGCGCCCCGCGACCGGACCCTGGACGTGAAGCACATGGTGCTGCGGCTCTCCTTCGACTGGGCGAAGAAGTGGGTGGGAGGAGAGACGGCGATCACTCTGACCCCGCTGGGATCGCCGCTGCAGACCGTCTCGCTGGACGCCGCGGAGATGAAGATCGACAAGGTCCTCGTCGGGGGAAAGGGGCTGAGGTTCTGGAGCGTGGGGGAGCGGCTTCTGGTCGATCTAGGACGGGAGGTCTCTCCGGGGGAGGAGGTCACCCTGACCGTCGCCCACGAGGCGACGCCATCACGAGGGCTCTACTTCGTGGGGCCCGATCGAGGGTATCCGAAGAAGCCGCGCATGATCTATTCGCAGGGGGAGGAGGAGGACAATCACTGGTGGTTTCCCTGCTACGACTCACCCAACGACAAGTTGACCTGGGAGATGCTCCTGACCGTTGGGGAAGGATTCACCGCTCTGGGGAACGGGCGTCTGATCGAGACGAAGGAGTTTCCCGGCGGCGGCAGGAGGACCTTCCACTGGTCCCAGGAGGTGCCGGCCTCTTCCTATCTGATGTCGGTGGCCGTCGGTGAATTCGATATCGTCCGACAGGAATACGAGGGGATTCCGGTGGAGTACTACGTGCCGAAGGGGACTCCGAGAGAGGATGTGCTGCGCTCGTTCGGTCTCACGCCGGACATGATGAAGTTCTTTTCGGAGAGGATCGGCATCCGCTATCCGTATGCCAAGTACGCGCAGAGCGCCATGGTGGATTTCATCTACGGCGGGATGGAGAACGTGACAGCGACCACGCAGACACTGGAAACGCTTCATCCCGCCGAGGTGGACAAGGAGGCTTCCAGCGTCGGCCTCGTGGCCCACGAGCTGGCCCATCAGTGGTGGGGCGATTCCCTGACCTCGCGGGACTGGTCGCACGCCTGGCTCAACGAGGGATTCGCGACCTACTTCGAGAATCTCTACAAGGAATCCCGTTTCGGCAGGGAAGAGTTCCAGATGGAGATGCTCGCGGACGAGAGGAGCTACATGAAGGAGGACGAATCGAAGTACCGCCGTCCGATCGTGGAGACCCGGTATACCGATCCGCTCGAGCTGTTCGATTCCCATCTCTACCCCAAGGGAGGCTGGACGCTTCACATGCTGCGGGGCATCGTGGGGGACGAGCTGTTCTGGCGGGCCCTCCAACGCTACGCGACCGATCACCAAGCGGGCAGCGTCATCACCGACGACCTGCGGCGCGCGTTCGAAGAGGTGACCGGCCAATCGCTGGAGTGGTTCTTCGAGGAGTGGTACCACCATGGGGGGCATCCGGAGTATCGGGTCAGCCAGACCTGGGAGGGAAAAACCGGAACTGTGCGCCTGAAGGTGGAGCAGCAGCAGAAGGTGGACGCTCTGACTCCGCTGTTCCGCATGCCGGTGAGGATCGAGTTCACGACTCCTTCGGCTTCCTTCGAGTTCCCGATCACCGTCTCGCGACTCAGCGAGGAGTTCACCTTCCCGCTTCCGGAGCCGCCGACGATGATTCGATTCGACGCGGGGTATCACGTGCTCAAGACGCTCGATTTCCCGCGCACGCTTGCGGAGCTGGAAACGCAGCTCGCCCGCGATCCGGACGTGCCCGGAAGGGCCTGGGCGGCGGAGCAGCTCGGAAGCCGGACGCGCGAGGCGCAAGCGGCGCAGATCCTGGCTCGAGCGCTCGACAAAGAGCCCTTCTGGGGCGTGCGGGTCGAGATCGCCAAGGCCCTGGGCAAGATCCGTCTCCCGGCAGCGCGCGACGCGCTCTTCGGCGCGCTGAAGGACGCCGACACGCGAGTGCGGGCGGCCGCGGTGGAATCGCTGGGGCGATTCCGCGACGACCCCGACGCGCAGGCGGCCATTCGCACCGCCTTCCGCAACCAGAAGAACGTCTACGTGAAAGGAGCGGCGGCGAAAGCGTACGCCGGGGCCCGCGCTCCTGATGCCTTCGGGTTGTTGAAGGAGGCGGCTTCCATCGGCTCCTACCGAGAAGTCGTCGCGACCGGCGCCTACGAAGGAATGCAGGACCTGAGAGACTTCCGCGCGGTTCCCATCCTGAAGGCCGGGGCGCGCTACGGGGAGAATCGGAGGCGCCGGGAGGCGGCCATCCGGGCGCTCGGAGATTTCGCCCGCGGCGATGCGAAGTCGGAAGTGGTCGACTTCCTGATGCAGCGTCTGGAAGATCCCTGGATCTTCGCCCGGGACGCCGCGATCGAAGCGCTGGGGAAGGCGGGAGACGCGCGCGCCATCCCTCTCCTCCTTGACGCCTCCCAAACCGAGTTCAACGCGCGCCTGCGCCGCCATGCCCGGGAAGCGATCGCCTCCATCCGCGGCGCCTCCGGCGGTGGCGACCTGGACGAGCTACGCAAACGCCTCGATCAGCTGCAGGACTCCTCCGACAGCCTTCGAGAGCGAATGGATCGGCTGGAGGCGGAAAAAGGCGGAACCCGGCCGAAGGTCGTGGCGATCTCACCTCGACATCGAAGGACGCCAAGCCGGCCAGGTTCCTCGGTCTCCTTAGGCGCAAGCGACAGCCAGATCCTATCGCAGCGCTCGGCGCGTGGGAGGCCACCATGGAGTCGGAGTCGGCACTCTCGAGGTACGGAAGGGAGCTTCAGGGACCAGGGAACAGGCGGTGCCTGGAGAACGAAGTCGTAATCGCCGAGGTATTTGCAATCTTTGCGCGCTTGTCCCGTCGAAAGTTTCGATTCCGGGGGGACAAGCGGGCCCGGAAGATGTAGACTATGCACTAGCAGCAGTTTCAGTCGCCGCCGCGACGCGTTCGAGAAGAAGCTGCGACGGCTTCGAGGGTTGCTCCGGCAATGCCGCAATGCCGAAGCGCCCTTTTCTTTTAAACGCAAGTGAGGACGATGAAGATGACGTCGAAGTCCCTGATCTCTCAGGTCACTCTGGGTGTGACCCGCTGGATCGACAGCTACGCCGGGCAGAGCGCCGAGCTGTTCCATGGTCCGCAGCGGATGGACGTGGTCCGGAGCTTTCCGTTCCTCGTGCTCCATCTCTCGGTCCTGGCGGTGATCTGGGTGGGTTGGAGCTGGCTCGCAGTGAGCTTCGCCCTGGCCTTCTACCTCCTCCGGATGTTCTTCATCACCGGCTTCTACCATCGTTATTTCTCCCATCGCGCTTTCCGGACGTCGCGAGCCGGCCAGATGATGCTGGCCCTGCTGGGGGCGTTGTGCGTCCAGCGCGGACCCCTCTGGTGGGCGGCGCACCACCGTCTCCATCATCAGCGGTCCGACGAGGAGGACGACGTCCACTCGCCGATCCAGCACGGTTTTCTTTGGAGTCACATCGGCTGGATCACGTCCAAGGCCAACTTCCCGACCCGGCTGGACGTGGTGCCGGATCTGGCCCGCTATCCGGAGTTGAAGTTCCTCGATCGATTCGATACGCTGGTCCCGATCGGGATGATCACTGGACTGGGCTTCCTCGGGGGCTGGCTCCGCGTCCACTTTCCTTCGCTGGGCACGAGCGGGCCTCAGATGATCTACTGGGGCTTCGTGATCTCGACGCTCGCGCTGTTCCACGCGAGCTGCACGATCAACTCGCTGTCGCACAAGATGGGAAGGCGCCGCTACGCGACCGGCGACGAGAGTCGCAACAGCTTCCTCCTCGCGCTGCTCACCTTCGGGGAGGGCTGGCACAACAACCACCATCACTATCCCGGCTCCGCGGCCCAGGCGCACTACTGGTGGGAGGTCGACCTGACCTACTACCTGCTCAAGACGATGTCCTGGCTGGGATTGATCTGGGACCTGCATCCTGTGCCCGAGCGCATCCTCACCCGCCGGGTGGAAGCCGCCTAGCCGGCGGCCCTTCGCATCCGGTCTGCGCTCTAGCTCTTCTTTCCCGGCTTCACCGATTCATGGATCTGCAGGTCTCCGCTCTTGCGGAGAATGACCTGGACGCGCTCCCCCTCTTCCGCGCCGGCGGGGATGAGCGTAAAAGTCGTGTCCCCGACGTCGTCCTTACCCATCTCCGCCCCGGGCATCTTTTTCTTGTAGTATGCCAGCACGTCTTCAGGCGGGTCGCTGGTCTTGAAGAACCAGGACTGGCTCTTCGCGGTGACGGCGCCCCCGAACCCGTCGGTGGACTGCCCCCCCATGGAACCGACGTACTTCGCTCCGGGATAGACCGGAACCACCTTCGCATAGACGGCCCCGGGCAGGACGCTATCGGCATCGCTTCCGCAAGCGACGTGGAGCGTCATCAATCCGGTCAGACACGCGGCGGCCACGATCAAGTTTCGGACATCAGAGTTTCTTTTCATCTTTTCACCCCTGTTGGAGCCGGGCACAGGCCTTCGAAGCCTGTTCGCACCGGCACCCGGCAGAATCTAGAGGCGGGAGAGGGGACGGGCAAGCCGGCGGGAGGAATCGCGGATCAGGGAGTGGCGGGCCGCCGGTTGACCAGGGAGATATTGGCATACCCCGCGGTGCTCACTTCATCCAGGATCCGGACCACCTGAGGGTAGTCGGCGTTGGCATCGGCTTCAAAGAAGAGAGGCAGATCGGTTTTCCCGTGAAATGCTTTGACGAGCGCTTCCTTGAGAGAGCCGGCTTGGACCGTCTGATCGTTCAGGAAAACCTGATTGTCGGCAGTCACCCGCACGAGCACCTGCTGCCGGTTCTTCTCCTGGAGCCCCGGCGCGTGTGAATTCTTCGCTATCCCGACCTCGATGGCCGATTCGGGGGCCGGCGTGATGACCATGAAGATGATCAGGAGGACCAGCACCACGTCCACCAGCGGGGTGACGTTGATGTCCGCCTTGATGGCGGATCGGGAGAAATGGACCGCGGCCGGGTTCTCCTCGTGCTTCTCGGAGAGCAGCTTCCGCGTCGAGGGCCCTCCGGTGGCGGCAAGCGACTCGATGTAGAGCGTCGCGAACCGGCGCGCGTGAAAAACGACGCCGTCCACTCGGCTGGTGATGAAGTTGAAAGCCCAGGTGGCTGGAATGGCGACGAACAGGCCCATCGCCGTGGTGATGAGCGCCTCGGCGATTCCCGCGGAGACGCCGGAGAGTCCTGTTCCCGTCGTGCCGAGCGCTTGGAAGGCCCTGATGATCCCCAGCACCGTCCCCAGCAGCCCCACGAACGGGGCGGTCGCCGCGATCGTGCCCAGCACGGGCAGGCCGCGTCGCAAGTCCAGGTTGAGCCCTTCCAGGTAACGGTCCAGGCTCCATCGGGCCAGGAGAAGCTGGCGGTTCGCATCGCCCTCCGTGGCGGGAGGGGAATCGAGATCCACGCCGCTGCGCCGGACCAGCTCGGCCTCGGGACTCAGGGAGCACTTCTCCATCAGGGGCGCCACCTCGCCGAAGATGCCACTTTCGAACGCGGCGGTCGCAAGCGGAACGAACCGGCGAGAGTCTCTTCGGGCCATCCAGATCCCCACGCCCCGCTCCACGACGACGGCGATCGAAGCCATCGACATCACCCCGAGCAGCACGATGACGAGCTGCGGCGCCCACCCGAGGCCGAACCAGAATTCCGTGAGATGGGAGGACACGTCCGTGGGGTTCCTATTTCCTCAGCCGGTATCCGGAGCGAAGCATGGCGAGGCAGACCGAGAAGAGGACCGCGTCGAGAATCCCGAGCGCCGCCAGGCTCCAGAAGGGGTTCACGTCGGACACGCCGAGAAAGCCGAAGCGCAGCGCGTTGATCATATAGAGGAGAGGGTTCAGCAGGGAGACCTTTCTCCATAACGGAGGAAGGATGGAGATGGAGTAGAAGACTCCGCCGAGGTACGTGAGCGGGGTGATGATGAACGTGGGAAACATCGCGAGATCGTCGAACTTTTCCGCCCAGATTCCCGCCACGATTCCGAACAGCGAGAACAAGGCGGACGAGCAGAGAGCCACGGCGACGAGGTACAGCGGATGCGAAAAGGGGGGGAGCGCGAGGAAGCAGGAGACGACAAGGATCGACCCTCCGACCAGCAGGCCCCGAAACATCCCGCCCAGCATGTATCCCAGGACGATTTCCACGTGTCCGATCGGGGCCATGAGGATGTCGACGATGTTGCCTTCGAACTTGGAGATCATGAGCGAGGAGGAAGGGTTCTGGAAGGAGTTGTTCACCAGCCCCATCATGACCAGTCCTGGAACCAGGAAGTTGAGGTAGCTGTACCCATGAAAGCTCCCGAACCGATCTCCGAGAGAGAACCCGAAGATGAAGAGATAGAGAACGGCGGAAATGACGGGAGCCAGGAGGGTCTGGTTGATGACGATGAAAAAGCGATGGACTTCCCGGTAGACGATCGTGCGGAAGGGAACGGGAATCAGGGAAGCCGAAGGGAAAGCGCTCAAGAGACCGCCTGGGACGCGCCCCGCCCGACCGTCTTCTCGCTGGAATCGGAGGTCAGCTGCAGAAAGACGTCCTCCAGTCCGGCGCCGTATACTTGAAAATCCTTCAGCGGAAGCTCCCCGCGCCCCAGCACCGACAGAAGGCGCTGGAGAGAAGCATCGTTTCGGTCCACGAGCATGCTGGCCCGAATACCGTCCTCGCTCAGCTTGGCTCCCAGGGTCTCCAGCTCCGGGGGGAGGCGGGCCATTCTCGAGCTGAACTCCAGCGTCACGCAGCGATGGTGGATCTGCTGCATCAGGGCTTCTTTCCGATCGAGCGCCACGAAGGCGCCGTGGTTGATGATTCCCACCCGCTCGCAAAGCTCCTCGGCCTCGTCGAGGTAGTGCGTGGTCAGCACCACGGTGGTTCCCTCCCTGTGCACCTGGCGCACCAGATCCCAGAGCGATCGGCGCAACGCCACGTCCACTCCCGCCGTCGGCTCGTCCAGAATCAGGACCGCGGGTCGGTGCACCATCGCCTTGGCCACGAGAAGGCGGCGCTTCATGCCTCCGGAGAGCTCCCGGATCGTCTTGTTCTCATGAGTCTTCAGCTCGAGCCGCTGGAGCAGCTCCTCCACCCAGTCGCCGTTGCGGGTCAAGCCGTAGTACCCGGATTGGATCTTGAGGGTCTGGCGCACCGTGAAGAAGTGGTCGTACACCAGCTCCTGCGGGACCGCGCCGACCAGGGCGCGGGTGGTGCGGTAGTCGCGCTCCACGTCGTGGCCGAACACCTTCACCTCCCCCGAGGAGCGCTTCACCAGGCCGGCGACGATATTGATCAGCGTGGATTTGCCCGCCCCATTGGGGCCGAGCAGGCCGAAAAGCTCCCCGCGGGGGATGGAGAGCGTGATCCCCGACAGCGCGCGCACGGCGCCATACTCCTTGGAGACGTCCCTTATCTCAAGCGCAGGGACAGCAGGATCGGGGAGGGGAATTCTCGTCAATCTCGGTTCTTGGAGTCTCCCGTTGGAGCGCTGGGGGAGGTCTGCGTCTGGCCGCCCTGCCCGCCCGCACGGGTGCCTCGGAACGTATAGTTGAGGATCATGCCGTCCGCCTTGGTCCAGGTCAATCTTCCGGAGACGGAATCCCCGGACACCTCTCCGTGCCAGTGGTTCTTCCCTTCCTTGGGGCTCTGGGCGTCCGCCATCCAGGTCCCCGCCTCGACCCTGTAGGAGACGGTGTCGAAACCGTACGGCACGCACGCCGCGGACTTGAACTTTCCCTTGTGCAGGATGAGGGTGTCGTCGAATTCCTTTTCTCCCTTCGCCGCCGCATCGGCGTCGGGAGTGACGCGGACCCTCCATGTCCCTTGCTCGGACGGATCGGAGGGCTTGGCTGGGGTCTTGACCTTGCCGGCCGGCGCCGCGACGGAGAGGAACGACGCAAGGGCCAGAGCAGAAATCGCCACGCACGCAAGCTTGCTCTTCATCGTGCCTTCCTCAAACGGATTCAGATGGAATGCAGCGTGCAGTCTAACGAGAGCGAGTCGGGGAGTCAAAGAGCCCCGCTCCGGCCCGGGAGTGTCAGGAGAGGGGGTGGGCCGGAGCGGGGTGGGGGGATCAGCGCGAAAGAGTGAACATGACCGTAATCGTGATCTGGACCGGAACGGGTTTTCCACCGAGCGAGCCCGGCAGATAGCGCCAATGTGAGGCTGCCTCGACGGCCGCTTCTCCGAAGCCAACGTGTGCCGGGATCTCCCTCAAGACCACGATAGAGCCTACGCCTCCGTCGATTCCGATCACGGCTTGAAGGATCGCCTGCCCCTCCACTCCCGACCGGCGGGCGAAATCGGGATACCTTGGCAGCGCTTTGGAGGACTCGATGATGACGGGGTCGGTGACCCGGTCGATCCCCGGACAGGTTTCGCCCGTGCCGCCCTCGAATCCGGGGCCGGCGCCGGAGGGTCCTTCGGGATCGCAATGCTCGCCCACGCACTTGCCGCCCTTGCCTCCGTCCAGAGAGCCGTGAAGGTCCCCATCCGGCGTGCCGTCTCCCGCGCTCAGGTCCCCGGCTTGAGCGTTCCGCGAGGAAGCGATGCCCGCAGCGCTACTCTCGGCAGTTTCCTCTCTCGTCGAAGGCTGCGATACCTCCTCATGCGACTGGGACCGCTTCGTCACAGTCTCCTTGGGAATGGCCGCGGAAGGAGAGCCCCCGAGCTTGGGAGCGGGCGCCCCGGCGCGTGGAAAGAGCACCGTCCCGATCAGGACCGGACGAAGCTGAGGAAGCGGAATCGGAGTGAGCCAAAGGTAGGAGGCGGCGAGAAGTGCCACGATCCCCGCGGCGTGGAAGAGGATCGATACCAGGGCCACCATCGCCTCGCGTGGCTCCCAGGCACGAACCCGGCCGGTGAGAAGCTGCTCGAACACTCTCGGCCCTCCCTGGAAGGGAGTGAAACTCCCTCGGAACGACCTCCACCCGAAAGATACGCCCACCGACCCGGCTCCGCGCCTCGGAGTTTTCGTTCGTGCTGTGCATGGGTCGCACCGGTGTCGAAGACTTCCTCGGGCCTCCACCAGGGCGTGGTCCCGCGGGATCCACTCGCGGTCCGCCGCCGGGCTGGCTAGAATGGGGGCCTCTTCATGGGAGAAATCGATGAGAACGCGTGTCTTGAAGGTCTGGCTCTTGATCCTCGCTCTGCTCGTCGCCCTGCTCGCCTCGGGAGCCGAGAAAACCTCGAAGCCTTCCCGGCGCGGCAAGCCGAAGGGCGAGGAGAAGACTCGTCTCAAAGCGGAGACCTTCACGGGACTCTCGTTCCGAGGGATCGGGCCGGCCGTCACCTCGGGGAGGGTTGGCGACTTAGCGATTCACCCCAAGGATCGGAGCACCTGGTATGTCGCCGTGGCTTCCGGTGGAGTCTGGAAGACCACGACGGCCGGGACGACCTGGACTCCCATCTTCGACGGCGAGGGCTCCTATTCGATCGGCAGCGTCACGCTGGATCCCAGGAATCCTCTCGTGGTGTGGGTGGGCACGGGCGAGAACAACAGCCAGCGCAGCGTGGGGTACGGGAACGGGCTCTACAAATCCACCGATGGCGGCAAGACCTGGGAGAACGTCGGGCTCAAGAGCTCGGAGCACATCGCCAAGATTCTCATCGATCCGCGGGACTCGAACGTCGTCATCGTGGCGGCGCAGGGCCCTCTCTGGTCTTCCGGAGGCGATCGCGGCCTCTACAAGACCCTCGACGGAGGGAAGAGCTGGAAGCAGGTGCTGAAGATCAGCGACAACACGGGAATCACCGACCTGGTGGCGGACCCCCGCAATCCGGACGTCCTGTTCGCCGCCTCTTACCAGAGGCGCCGCCACGTCTGGACGCTCATCGACGGTGGCCCCGAATCGGCAATCCACAAGAGCACGGATGGGGGCGCCACCTGGAAGAAGCTCGAGGGAGGCCTTCCCAAGGAGGAGATGGGGCGCATCGCTCTGGCGATCGCCCCTTCTGATCCCGACGTGACCTACGCCCTCATCGAAGCGGCAGGCAAGGCGGGCGGGTTCTACCGCTCCACGGATGCCGGCGGCTCCTGGAAGAAGATGGGGGATTACGTTCCTACCAGCCCCCAGTACTATACGGAGATCTTTCCTGATCCCCGGAACTCCGAACGCGTCTACTCCATGGACACTTTCATGCAGGTGACCGAAGACGGCGGCAAGTCCTTCCACAAGGTCGGGGAGAGGTACAAGCACGTCGACAACCACGTTCTCTGGATCGATCCCGACGACACGGATCACCTGATCGCGGGCTGTGACGGAGGTCTGTACGTGAGCTTCGACCGGGGGGCGAACTGGGAGTACAAAGCGAACCTTCCGGTCACGCAGTTCTACAGGGTCACCGTGGATAACTCGGAGCCCTTCTACTACGTGTACGGCGGCACCCAGGACAATCAGACGCTGGGGGGTCCCTCGCGCAACGCCAGCGCCCACGGCATCGTCAACTCCGACTGGTTCGTCACCGTGGGCGGCGACGGCTTCTGGAGCCAGGTGGACCCGAAGGACCCGAACATCGTCTACTCGGAGTCGCAGTACGGCGGCCTGGTGCGCTTCGATCGCAGGAGCGGAGAGATCCTCGACATCCAGCCCCAGCCGGGACGCGGCGAGGAGCCGCTTCGCTGGAACTGGGATTCACCGCTCCTCATCAGCCCCCACTCTCCCACGAGGCTCTATTTCGGCGCGCAGCGGCTGTTCCGCAGCGAGGATCGGGGCGACTCCTGGCGACCCGTCAGCGAGGACTTGACCCGTCGGATCGACCGTAACGCGCTGAAGGTCATGGGCCGGATCTGGAGCGTGGACTCCGTGGCAAAGAACGCTTCCACCTCCTTTTTCGGCAATATCGTCTCCCTTTCGGAATCCCCGAAGGTCGAGGGGCTGATCTACGCCGGGAGCGACGACGGGCTCATCTCCGTGACCGAAGACGGAGGAAAGACTTGGCGAAAATCGGAGAAATTCTCCGGCGTGCCCGACATGACCTACGTCTCGCGCCTGAATGCATCGCGTCACGATTCCGAAGTGGTCTACGCCGCGTTCGACAATCACCAGATGGGGGACTTCAAGCCTTACCTCTTGAAGAGCGGCGACCGCGGGAAGACGTGGACTTCCATCGCCGGAGATCTCCCCGAGCGAGGCTCGCTCTACGCGCTTGCGGAAGATTCCCTGAAGAAGGATCTCCTGTTCGCCGGAACGGAGTTTGGAGTCTTCTTCACTCCGAACGGCGGACGGAAATGGATTCAGCTCAAGGGAGGCCTGCCCACCATCGCCATCCGGGATCTGGCCGTGCAGGACCGCGAGAGCGACCTGGTCCTCGCCACGTTCGGCCGGGGTTTCTACGTGCTCGACGACTATTCCCCGCTGCGCTCGGTGAGCGCCGAGTCGGTGGAGAAGGAGGCGGAGCTCTTTCCGGTGAAGCGGGCCTGGATGTACGTCCCGACGCGCCCCTTTGGCCTGAAGGAGAAGTCTTTCTTCGGGGAGGCGTTCTATTCCGCTGCGAATCCACCCTTCGGCGCCGTCTTCACCTATTACCTGAAGGAAGAGATCAAGACGACGAAGAAGACACGCCAGGAAAAGGAGAAGGAGAAGATCAAGAAAGGGGAGGACGTTGCCTATCCGTCGTGGGAGCAGTTGAAGAACGAGGATCGCGAGGAAGATCCTGTCATCCTCCTGACCATCAAGGGCGAGGACGGGAGCCCCGTGAGAACGCTCAGCGGTCCGGTCACGGCGGGTTACAACCGGATCGCCTGGGACCTCCGGTTCCCGCCTTCCGATCCGACCGATCTCACTCCCCCGTCGGGTGATGACCCCTTCCAAGATCTCCCGATCGGGCCGCTCGCCGCGCCCGGCAGCTACCGGGTGTCGCTGGCGAAGCGTGTGGACGGGAAGGTCACGCCGCTTGGGGAGCCGCAGCGCTTCGAGGCGGTCCCGCTCGGAGTCGGAACGTTGCCGGTCAAGGACCGCGAGGCGCTGGCGGCTTTCCAGCGCAAGACGGCGCGGCTGCAGCGGGCGGTGCTGGGGGCGATCGCCACGGCCGAGGAAGCCAGGAATCGCCTCAAGCTTCTCAAGCAGGCCCTGCTCGACACGCCGGGAGCGGATCCGCGCCTCTCGACGGAGGCCCGCGCCCTCGAAGTCCGCCTGCGGGACCTTCAAGAGGCCCTCAGCGGAGACAGCGTGCGATCGGCGCGCAACGAGCCGACGTCTCCCTCGATTTCGGGCCGTGTCCAGCAGGTGATTACGGGTCACTGGACCTCTACGTCGGACGCGACCGGCACGCACCGCCGGAACTACGAGATTGCCGCCGCCGAATTCAAGGATGTCCTGGACAAGCTGCGGGTGCTGGTCACGATCGACCTCGACCGGCTGGAGAAGGAGGCGGAAGGCGCGGGCGCTCCCTGGACTCCGGGACGCTTCCCCACCTGGACTCAGGAGTGAGAGGCGGTGTCGCGCGCGCGACCGCACTCGCGAATCAACGACTCGAACAGCTGATCCATGTGCTCGAGACGCGTGCGGAAGTTGACCGGGTTGATTCGGAACCAGGTCTTGTCCTTGAGCATCGTGGTGGAGATCCAGAAGCGCCCTTCCTGCTCGACGCTGCGCGCCACGCGCGCGTGCAGGGGACCCAACCGATCCTCCTCCCACCCCTCCGGACGATAGCGGATGCAAACCGCCGACATCCGCGGCTTCACCGCCGGCTCGAAATCGGGGTGGGATGAGGCGAGGTCGAACAGCCTCAGAGCCTGACCGACATTGGCGTCGATCCAGGAACCCATCTCCCGCGCTCCGTAGCGCTTGAATCCCATCCAGACCTTCAGGCTCCGGAAGCGACGGGACTGCTCGAACCCATGCACGTAGTAGTTGTACCGTTCGTCCTTCCGGTCGAGCGGGTCGGTGAGATAGGCGGGCTGCAGGCCGAAGGAGCGGGTGAGCCGATCCGCATCCTTCACCAGGATGGCCCCGGCGTCCAGGGGGGCGTAGAACCACTTGTGCGGGTCGATGGTGACCGAATCGGCCAGCTCCACTCCGGACAGCACCCCCGGATGCTCGCCGGAAAGGAGCATGCCTCCGCCGTAGGCGGCATCGACGTGGAGCCACGCCCCCGCTTGATCGGCGATTCTCCGGATCTCACGAAGCGGATCCACGGCTCCGGTGTTGGTGCTTCCGCCCATCGCGATGATCGCCATCGGGCGGATCCCGTTCCTGGCATCGTCGGCGAGGGCCGATAGCAGCGCATCCAGACGCAGCTCGAACTTTTCATCGGTGGGAAGCACTCTCAGTCCGTCCCGGCCGATTCCGACGGCGTCGGCCGCCTTGTCGACCGAGACGTGCCGCTCCTCGGAGGTGTAGGCGGCCCAACGCTCCCGCACCCCCTCGTGCTGCGCGCGGTCCTTCGAGGCCCAGTCCCGGGCCAGCTTCAGCGCGATGAAATTGGCCATCATCCCCCCGCTGGTGAGATTGCCTCCCGCCGGAGGGCCGTATCCCGTGAGGTCGGCCAGCCACCGGACGCACCTGCGCTCGACCGCCACGGCGGAGGGACCGATGCTGTAGGCGCCGACGTTCTGGTTCAGCGCGGAAGCGATGAAATCTCCGAGGATTCCCACCGGCGTGGGAGTGGGAGTGATCAGGCCGAAGTAGCCCGGGTGATTGACCTGGGCGCAGTAGGGGAGAATCTTTTCGTTCAGCTCG
>DASYRY010000278.1:0-3290 GCA_036004025.1 Candidatus Polarisedimenticolia bacterium
CGAGGGAGCGGTGGCCAGGCACAGAAGGAAGATGGAGCAAAGGAACAGCGGGAATCGGATTCTCATCGTGCACTCCCTTGGAAAGGCTTGCTCCGCCGAGTTTACGACGCGCGATTCTAAGGGTCGTAGCACAGCGAGTCAAAAAAACGGTGCGTGGACAAGAAATCCGGTATCACGCTAGACTACCGCCTCCCGGCCAGGACAAGCCCGTTGCGGAGAGGTGCTGGAGTGGCCGAACAGGACGCACTGCTAATGCGTTACCTGGGTAAAACCGGGTCGAGGGTTCGAATCCCTCCCTCTCCGCCACGCCTCCTCCCTCCCGAGTGCCGCGAGGCTCAACCGACAAGGACGAAGGCCATGAGCGTGCGAGTGCGTTTCGCGCCGTCTCCCACCGGATACCTGCACGTCGGAGGGGCCAGGACCGCCCTTTTCAACTGGCTTTTCGCAAAGAAAATGGGGGGCACGTTCGTTCTGCGCATCGAGGACACCGACTTCGAGCGCTCGCGCGAGGAGATGACGGCCGCCATCCTGGATGGCATGCGCTGGCTGGGGCTGAGCTGGGACGAAGGGCCCCATTACCAGTCTCAGCGGCGCGACCGCCATCGGGAGGCAGGGGAGAGAATCCTCAAATCGGGGAGCGCCTATCCTTGCTTTTGCGATCCCGCTGATCAGAAGAAGAAGCGGGAAGACGCGGAGCGCAGCGGAGTCGCATGGAGGTACGACCGTGCGTGCCTCATGCTTCCCGCCGAGGAGATCCAGCGGCGACTCTCCTCGGGAGCCCCCCACGCCTTGCGCTTCAAGGTGCCGGAAGGGACGACGTCGTGGGACGACCGCGTGCACGGTCCGACCAGCTTCGCCAACGAGACGATCGAAGACTTCATCCTGTTGCGCTCCGATGGGAATCCCACCTATCACCTCGCGGTGGTTTCGGACGACATCGACATGCGGATCACCGACGTGATCCGCGGGGACGATCACCTCAGCAACACCCCGAAGCAAATCCTGCTCTATCGTGCGCTGGGAGAGCCGGCGCCCATCTTCGCCCACCTGCCGCTGATCCTGGGGCCGGACAAGAAGCGGCTCAGCAAGCGTCATGGGGCGGTGGCGGTCACCGAGTATCGGGAGTCGGGATATCTTCCCGAGGCGCTCTTCAACTTCCTGGCTCTCCTGGGCTGGTCCCCGGGCGACGGCCGCGAGTTTCTCACGCGCGAGGAGCTGATCGAGCGCTTCTCTTTCGAGGGGGTGGGCAAGAAGGGGGCGGTCTTCGACGAGCAGAAGCTGGAGTGGCTGAACAGCCAGCACATCAATGCCATGCCCGTGGCCGCCATCCGGGAGGCGATCCGTGCCGATCTTGCCGCGACAGGCCTGTGGGACCCGACGCTGGAAGGGGAGAGGCGGGCTTGGTTCGACGCCGTGCTGGAAGCGCTGAAGGCTCGGTCCCGGAGAATCTCGGATCTTGCCCGGGACAGCGCGATCTTCCTGGACGACCGATTCGACTACAACCCCGAGGCGGTCGCGAAGCACCTCAAAGATCCCGAGATCCCGCGTCTGATGACGGCCCTGAAGGAGGCTCTGGAGCGGACGGAGCGCTTCGACGAGGCCACGACGGAGGAGGCTCTTCGCCAAACCGCCGAGTCGTTGGGCGTCGCCGCGGCCAAGCTGATCCATCCGCTCCGGGTGGCGCTCACCGGACAGGCCGTCTCCCCCGGCATTTTCACCGTGCTCGTGCTGGTGGGACGCGACCGGGCCTTGCGCCGCATCGACCGGCTCGTGCAATTCTTGAAAGACAGCCGGTCCGGAGCCTCTTGATGGCCCGGTTTTGTTGACAGTTCCACGAGGCTTTGGCTAGAATCCCGGCTCCGATCCGGGATCGTCCAACGGTAGGACACATGGCTCTGGACCATGGTATCGGGGTTCGAATCCCTGTCCCGGATCCAGTTTATGGCGCTATCGTCTAGGGGTTAGGACGGGTGGTTCTCAGCCATCAAACCGGGGTTCGAATCCCCGTAGCGCTACCCTCCCACTCTCAAAACCGGGCCTGAACCCGCTCGATTGGCTCGTCCATGACAGGATCCGTCTTCACCCCTCCCAATGCTCCCGTCGTCGTCCTGCTTTTCCTCTTCACGGCGCTCCTGGCGGTCGCGGGCGCCGCCGCCGCGGGATGGCTGGCATTCCGGGGACGCACCGGGCCGGCGAAGCGGATCGCGGAGGGATTGGCGGTCATTTTCGTCCTCTATGGGGGCACCTTGCTGGCCCACTCCTTCACGAGTCGTGACCGGATTCTCGAGCCGGGGCAGCTGAAGTACTTCTGCGAGATCGACTGCCACCTCGCCTACTCGGTGGAGGGAGTTCGGGTGGCGAAAGTCCTGGGGAGCGGCCCCGCGGCCGCCACCGCCCGCGGGCAGTTCACGATCGTCACCATCAAGACATGGTTCGATCCGAAGACCATCTCTGCCCGGCGCGGAGAGGGTCCCCTGCGGCCGAACCCTCGCACCATTCGGCTGGAGGACGCAGCAGGCCGGGCCTACTCGCCGTCTCACGCGGGACAGAGCGCCCTCGATCCCCTATCCAATCCCGACCAGCCGCTGGATCACCCTCTGCGTCCCGGAGAGTCCGTGTCCACCGATCTCGTCTTCGATCTTCCCGATTCCACCCCAGGCTCGCGGCTGCTGATCTCCGAGGACATTTCTGTCGCCCCGTTCATCGTCAGCCACGAGAACAGCCTCTTTCACCGGAAGATTTGGTTCCGGGTTCCCCCGGCCTCCGCGGATGGCATGAGCCGCCACCGGTCAGACGTGAGGGAGGCCTGTTTTGATGGGGTTGGGCCGTTGCGGGTGAGGGGGTCGGATGCTACACTCCCGCCCCATGGAGATTCTGTCCTCGGCTCTCGACCCGCGCTCCGATCGATTCAAGCAGAATGAAACCCATCACCGCCGGCTCGCGGCGGAATTGAAGGAGCGTCTCACCCGAGTGGGCGAGGGAGGCGGGGAGAAGTATCGCGAACGTCACGTCCAGCAAGGGAAGCTGTTCGTGCGCGAGCGCATCGACCGTCTCCTCGATCCGGGCTCTCCCTTCCTGGAGATGAGCCCTCTCGCCGCGTGGGAGATGTACGACGGCGACGCTCCCTGCGCGGGGCTGGTCACCGGCATCGGCCGGATCGCGGGCGTCGAGTGCCTGCTCGTCGCCAACGACGCCACGGTCAAAGGCGGCACCTACTACCCGATGACGGTCAAAAAGCATTTGCGTGCCCAGCAGATCGCATTAGAGAATCGGCTGCCCTGTCTCTATCT
>DASYRY010000279.1:0-1966 GCA_036004025.1 Candidatus Polarisedimenticolia bacterium
CGCTCACCCGGGACCTTTTCTCGTTCCGATTCCGGATCCTGGACTCCGATGCTCTGGCGGTCGTGCACGAGAAGTTCGTCAAGGGCGTTGCGGAATTCCTGGGGGAGGGGTCCGAGAGGAAAGCGCATTTCATCGGGCAGCTCGTCGGCTTCGATTTCTCCGACAGGCCGGAGGTGGAGGCGGCGTTGAAGGACGGGGATGCCTTCCGCCGCGAGGCCCAGGACTACCTGGGTGAGCTCTTCACCACCGCTTCGAAGGTGAACCCGGTCATGATCCACATCGAGGACATCCATTGGGCCGACGACCGGTCCCTGGACCTCGTCAACAACCTGGTTCGCGACAACACGGGCCTGCCGTTGTTCGTCCTCTGCATGGCGCGACCGAGTCTCTACGAGCGTCGCCCACAGTGGGGCGAGGGGCAGCGCTTCCACGAGCGCATCCAGCTCGAGCCTCTCTCTCAACTGTCCAGCCGCCGGCTGGTCCGGGAGCTTCTGAAGTACGTCCCCGAGGTACCCGCCGCGCTTCGGGATCTCGTCGTCGATCGCGCCGATGGGAATCCGTTCTATATCGAGGAGCTGATCAAGGCGCTCATCGATGACCGCGTGATCATCAAGGGGGAAGGGGCATGGTCGGTCGACACCACCCGACTCTCCACCGTGCGGGTCCCGGCCACGCTGACAGGGGTCCTTCAGGCTCGGCTCGATACGCTCCCGGCTCAGCTGTATCAGCTTCTGCAGCGGGCGTCCGTGGTGGGCCGCATCTTCTGGGACGCCGCGGCCATTCACCTGAGCCGTGAGGCTGGGGGTTTGAAGCCCGCGGAGGTCAAGGCGATGCTGGAAGATCTGCGCGACCGGGAGATGATCCTCCAGCGCGAGGAGTCCGGGTTCGCCGGAACGGTCGAATTCGTGTTCCGCCACGCAATCTTGCGTGACGTGACCTATGAGACCGTCATACCGAGGCAGAGGCGGGCGTTGCATCGGCTGGTCGGAGACTGGCTCCTCGAGATTGGTGGTGAGCGCGCCGGAGAGCACACCCTTCTCGTGGCGGAGCACTATGGCCGCGCCGAGGAAGCATCGCTGGCTGCGGCGCAGCTGGCAAAGGCGGGCGAACGGGCCATACAGCTGGCCACCTATGAAGAGGCTGCCACGCTCCTCCAGCGTGCTCATGAAATCCTGCCCGGCTCCGAGCACGCCGAGCAGCGGATCGGGATCGAGCTTTTGCGCGCGAACCTCGAGAGCATCCGGGGCCATTACGCGAAGGCGGTGGAGATCCTGAAGCCGGCCGTCGAGGAGGCCCGGACGACCGGAGATGTTCGTCTCCTGGCCAACATGCTGGGCCAGCTGGGGAGAGTCGCCATGTGGCAGGCCGATGAAAGGGCCGCGGTGAAATACATCGGCGAAGCACTCGAGTTGTCTCGGAAGGTGGGAGACAAGAGCGCCCTAATCTTCAACCTTCGCCAGATGGGGAATGCGATCGTCCAGACCAATCCTCAAGAGTCCATCAGGTACCACGAAGAGAGCGTGCAGCTCGCACGTCTAGTGGGGGACAAGTACAGCGAGGCTCATGGATTGAATTCGCTCGCCATCGCCTTCCAACTGGACGATCGGCCGGAGGAGGCCAAGGCCACGTTTGCGCAGTCGCTCGCGCTCAATCGGGAGCGCGGGGATCGGCTCAACGAGGCTATGGTGATCGGCAACATGGCGGGCCTCCTCTCAGCCGGCGGGGACCTCGAGACTGCGGAACGCTTTGCCAAGGAATCGATCGCGATCTCGAAGGAAATCGGCGCGATCTCCGTTCTTCCTACCGGTCAAACCACGCTGGCCGAAATCTGCCTGCGACAGGGGCGCGATGCCGAGGCACGCACCTGGGTCATGGCGGCCGCTGAGACGTTCCGGAGCATGGGGGTCCCGCCCTTCGCGATCCCGCTTTTCTACGGAATCCTCAAGATACGTAGGGGCGATCGCCC
>DASYRY010000280.1:0-5375 GCA_036004025.1 Candidatus Polarisedimenticolia bacterium
ACCAAGGGAGGTCTCGTCATGCTCTTCAAGATAGTGGTTCTCCTGCTTGGGATTCTCTTTGTAGGTGCCGTGGGTGCGATGTTCGTGACAGCCAGGGCAGCGGAGAGCGCCGCCCCGCAGCCGCCCGCGCCCGGCTCGGCGGCTCCGGCATTCAGCTTGAAGAGTGGAGACGGGCAGCAGGTGAGCCTGCAGGACTTCCGTGGCAAATGGGTCGTCCTCTACTTCTATCCGAAGGACTTTACCGGAGGGTGCACCCTCGAGGCACACAACTTCCAGCGCGATCTCGCGAAGTACGAACAGGGGGGCGCCGTGATCCTAGGAGTGAGCGTCGACAGCGCCGAGTCGCACAAGAGTTTCTGCGAAAAGGAAAAACTCGCCTTCAAGCTGCTCTCCGACCCGGATGCCGCGACCAGCACGGCCTACGGTTCCGTCAAGGAGAACAACGGGACGAAACTGTCAGCGCGCAACACATTCCTGATCGATCCCGAGGGCAAGATCGCCAAGGTCTTCATCGGAGTAAAGCCCGCGGAACACAGCGAGGAAGTACTGGTCGCTCTAGCCGGGCTGCAGAAGCACTGAGCGGGGAATAGTGGTCCACGGAGAGCACGGCTCATGGAGCCGGAGAATCTCGCAGAAGACAGAGTTCCTCGGGCCGGACCTTCATGCCGGTGCGCGTCCAAAACACGGTCTCATCGGAAAAGAATGGGCCCGCGCACGAATAGCGCTTACGAATCTCCTTCATGAAATACCAACTTTCGGTGTCGAGCAGAATGGCCTTGAATTTGCCGCCGAGGATGGCATTCTTGATTTCGGAGCGCAGCGGATCCACCACCGTCTTGTTCCCGCTCAGGAGGATTTCGTTCAGGATCAGGTCGGTACAGCCCGTCTTCCCCGCCCTCGACCCCAAGTAGCCATGGCTCACCACCATGACGTCTCCCTCGATGGCACGCACGCGGCGCACCAACTCTGCTCCGGCAGCACGGTCGGCTGCGGTCGGTATTTGGTGCAGAGGGTTATAGAGCAAGGAGAGGAACAGGACGAGGCAGAGGGCATAGACGGGAGCTTCAATCCAGTGGGATCGATCCCGCGCGCCCAGCAGAGAGGGGTACCGGTTCAGGAGGACGTCGAGGCCGAGACCGAAGTAGATTGCGAGCACGGCATGAGCGGGCATGAGAACATTGTCGTAACCGCCCACGTGGATCCGGGAAATCCACGCCGTGCCAATCATGCCCGCGAGAAACAAGCAGGAGAACTGCAGATCCTGCGCGCGTCCCTTGGCGGCCAAATGGTAAAGATAGAGAAAGCAGAGCCCGATGACGATACCCAGCGGTCGCGCAAAGTCGCTCGACAGAACCTCCAGGCTCAGGGATGGAATGATGGTGTGTCCGCGGGCCTGCTCGAACATGTAGAAGAAATACCATCCGGAGGTGAAGCGATTCAGAAGAGCGGTACTGACGGCGATGGACCCGAGGAACGTGGTCAGAAAGATCAGGGTCCACCGTCTCTTCCCCGGAAAGAGAATCTGAAGTCCGAATGCTGCTCCTACAGGAAGAGCCGCCTGTTTCGCAAAAAAGGCAAGTCCCATGAAGAGTCCCGCCACGCAGGCCGATCCGTTGGAGGAGGTTTTGCGCCAGATGTAGGCACCCAGCAAGAGAATGAACACCATAAGAGAATCCACGCGGGCGACGTCGAACCAGGCCCCTCCTAGCCGGAAGGTCGCCGCGAAGAAGGCCGCGGACAGGAATGCACAGATCAGACTCTCCGTTTCTCGCCGAACGAAACGGTAGATCAGAATCATGCTTCCAAGCGTAGCTGCGAGGGACACGAGACGAAGGGGCGCGAAACCGATTCCTGTCACCGCGGCGACTGCCGCCGACAGATAGAAGTACAAGGGAGTGTATGGATAGGGTGTGAATTCGAGCGTCGGGGGAACATAAACCGGTTTGCCCGAGAGGATTCGGCTGACTTGGGTCATGGAGCCCCCTTCCAGCCACTCCAGCTCGAACGGATAGGAAAGGCGCGCCACCGCCACAATAAAGAACATCAGCACGAAAAGAGCCGCGAAGGCAAGCAGGAGAATTCGCAGGAAGGTCCCCCATCGGTGGAGGTGCAAGAGTGTCCCCTTCATGCGGCTCCCTACCCTGAGATTCGAAGCAATCCTGGTGCGGTTGGCGCCTGTGCGGAACAACATTATATGCCAAGGGCGCAATCGGCCGCCCTCCGCAACCCATTAATATGATGCAGCGGTGGACCGCTGGAGCAGGCCACGGAGAACACCCACTGGGCTAGGATGTCTTCATCGAAACCGCGCGCGCAATCGCACAGTTCCTGGTGAGAGATTTCGCCGAGCACGCGCTGGATCGCAGGACCGAGGCCGCCTCGCGACCCTTCCGTCACCGTGCTCTTTGTGCGCCGCACTCCGAGCGGCCGTGACCATTGGCGAACTTCTCGGATCGCATGATGTAGGCGTCCCTCCTTATCGGGTGTAGGATTTGGTGACAAGAACATGAGCGAACAAGCACCGCTGCAAGGCCCCGATCTCGCGCAAGGCATCCCACTGGACCGAGTTCCGGATGGAGAGAGCCTCGTGGGTCATGCGGGAGGCGAGGCGGTGCTCCTCGTGCGCCGCGGCGAGGAAGTCCTCGCCATCGGGGCCACCTGCTCCCACTATGGCGGTCCTCTCAAAGATGGCCTGGTGGTGGGAGATACGGTGCGCTGCCCGTGGCACCATGCCTGTTTTTCGCTGCGCACGGGCGAAGCGCTTCGTGCCCCGGCGCTGAGCCCCGTGAGCTGTTTTGACGTGGAGCACCGTGGTGAGAAGGTCTACGTCACTGCGAAACGGAGCGTCGCGCCATCACGGAGGGCCGCCAACATGCCCTCTTCCGTCGTCATCGTTGGAGCAGGCGCGGCCGGAAGCGCTGCGGCCGAGATCCTCCGCCGAGAGGGCTACACGGGACTCATCACGCTCATCGGAGCCGATCCTTCCGTTCCATGCGATCGTCCCAACCTGTCCAAGGACTATCTCGCCGGGACGGCGCCCGAGGACTGGATCCCGCTCCGTTCCCGGGAGTTCTACAAGGAGCAAGGTATCGACCTCCGCACGGGCGTCACGGTGGCGAGCATCGATCCGAAAGCCCGAAACGTGACGCTGCAGGGTGGTGAGACGCTCCCGTACGGTGCGCTCCTGCTTGCCACCGGCGCCGCGCCAAGACGTTTAGACATCCCGGGCGCGGACCTTCCGAGCGTCTTCACCCTGCGCACGCTCGATCATAGCCGTGCCCTCATCCAACGGACGAAGGCAGCCAAGCGGGCGGTTGTCATAGGCGCGAGCTTCATAGGTCTGGAGGTCGCCGCGTCCCTGCGCGCGCGTGGGCTCGAGGTGGACGTCGTAGGCCGGGAAGCGTGCCCGCTCGAGCGGATTCTCGGTCCAGAGGTGGGGGAGGTTATCCGCGCCATGCACGAAGCGCATGGTGTCGTCTTCCACCTCCGTCAAACGCCCGTGTCCATCGGCGACTCCCAGGTCACGCTGTCGAGCGGGGAAGTCCTGCCGGCAGACTTGGTGGTGCTCGGGGTCGGAGTCCTGCCTGCGACGGAGCTGGCGGAACGGGCTGGGCTTGTCGTGGACCGCGGGGTGGTGGTGGACGAATACCTGGAGACGAGCGCCAAGGGAGTGTTCGCGGCAGGAGACATCGCGCGGTGGCCGGATCGGCTCACGGGCGAGTCCATCCGCGTGGAGCACTGGGTGGTGGCCCAGCGTCAGGGACAGACGGCGGCACGCAACATGCTCGGTGCCCGCGAGCGGTTCGATGCGGTGCCGTTCTTCTGGAGCGCTCACTACGACCTGAGCATCTTGTATACGGGACACGCGGGGAGCTGGGACCGCATCCAGATCGACGGCGAGCCCAAGGCTCACGATTGCCTTGTGGAGTATTGGAAACAAGGAAAGCGACTCGCGGTGCTTACCATGAACCGCGACCGTGCCAGCTTGGAAGCCGAGGTCGAGTTGGAAGCGGGGGCGCGCGCGGGGGGACAGTCGAATGCCGGAGCTTGAACGATTCGAAGCTATTATCGAGCAGGACATGCAATCTCTGCGCGCCTGTGATCCTGAGGTCACCTGTGAAGGCTGCACGGAGACTCTGTGTGTGAAGCTCGTGGCCGTGGCCGAGCTGCCCACGGACTATGGGCACTTTCGCATCCTAGGGTTCGTGAACAACAAGGACGGGAAGGATCATACGATTGTCCTGAAAGGCGAGATTGGAGACGGGGAGAATCTGCTCTGCCGGATCCACTCCTCCTGTCTGACCGGCGACGCGTTGGGAAGCCGCCGTTGCGACTGCGGACCTCAGCTCCACGAGGCGCTCTCGACCATCGAGCGCGAGGGTCGAGGACTCCTCCTGTACCAGCAAGCGGAGGGGCGTGGCATCGGCCTGACCAACAAGCTTCGCGCCTACGTCCTGCAGGACATGGGCCTCGACACCTTGGAGGCGAATGAATTCCTGGGCTTCCTTCCGGACGAACGAGACTATGCAGTGCCCGCCGAGATGCTCAAGAAGATCGGCGTGAAAAGCATACGCCTGCTCACGAACAATCCTGAAAAGGTCGAGAAGCTCGCCGCCCACGGCATCCGCATCGCCGAGCGCGTGTCCCTCCAGTCCTCCACCCACGTCGACAACGAGCGCTATCTCAAGACCAAGCGAGAACGATTCGGGCACTGGCTGCATTTCTGACCCAGGTAGATCGACGAGCGATCGGACCCAGCGATACGGTCGGATATGCCTTCGACTCGGACGGGATTAGGGTGGCGCTAATCGCCCTCAGACTCTCGTGGGTCCTGGAAGGTTGTAGCGGTTCCACACTAGCCGCGGTGGGAGCTCAGCGGAGCGCGAGATTTATCCCTGGCTTTCTCCCGATATGGCGGCATCTTTTCTAAAAAGCCTCCGGCTCCCCGAGGTTCGCCCGGCCCGCCGCCGGGAACGGAGAGGTCATCCAGAGGACCATGCCGCATCTCCAAGGGGATTGTATCGTTGCGAGTTCTCCACACTCTGACTGCGGGGTCCGTGATGGCGCTGCTCGCCATCATCAGTCTTCCCGTGCGCTCTGCCGTCGGCCGCGAGCAGACCCCTTCTCGCGATGAGGAACGCTCCGGGTCCGAAGCGGACCCGGCGGATTGGGGTTCCGCCCTCGGCGATCTGGGCGATGAGATGGAAGCCCTGCTGGAGGTGCGGCGAGACCCTCCTGCCAGCCGGGCCATGCTGTCCCTCCGCGGCGTTGGCCCCGCCCACCTTTGGCGGATCGGACCCTACCAGAGCATCCAGGTCAACGTGGACGGATCGGAAAACAACATTCTCGGCGACGCCGCCAACGAGCCTTCCATG
>DASYRY010000281.1:0-2666 GCA_036004025.1 Candidatus Polarisedimenticolia bacterium
ATCGGCAAGGTCTCGACCCTCGACGATGCCGTCGCCGCCTTCAACCCGACCGAGCGGATCAAGGGGAAGACGATCATCCGCGTTCGTCCGTGAGGACTCGGGGACGGCGAGTCGTTCCCCGGTCCCCGGCTGGCTTTCAAGATGACTCCGATCTCGCGTGGCTTCGGCGGGCGCCGCCACGACGACGTCGATCCGTCGCGGATCCCATAGACGCGCAGGTGCAAAGGCCGCCCGCGAACGCAAAGAGATTCTCGAACTTAGGTTCGCTGCGCCAGCACGACTTCGTTCCGCTCACCCGATCAGCGAAACGCTGGCGGTGCGGGCGGCAATGCCCGGGCAGCAACTTGCAGATCACACAGTACACCGCACCCGGCGAGGAACACGTGATCCTCGAGGTGGAACGGTTCTACGAGATCGAGGTCAACGGCGTAGGCTGGTCGATCGGGTGGAACAGCTGCTTCCCGGTGAACCGTCGACGACGTCCACTGCGACGAGTGCAAGGCGGACTGACCGTGGGAGACGTCGAGCCAGAGGCGGTCTCCGGCTGGCGGGAAGCTGGGCAGAAATCGGCAGACCGCCCGGTAATCGCGCCAGACGCGAGGGTGGATGTAGCCTCCATACGCGTGCTATCCCGTATCTATCCTGCATGACATCGAAAATCGAGGGGTAGCGACCGGAATCGACTGGGAACTGAATCCGCACGTCCGGGGCCTCTTTCCGCCTCCGCCGCAGGTCACGGAATTGGCCCGGGTCACCCTCTCAAGGTGGAGACACGGGTTCGAACCCCGTTGGGACTACAGGCGCAAAGCCCAGGTCAAACGGCATGCTCGGGTCCGAGTGTTGACTCAAAGCCGCCCTTCGTCCCGCATTTGTCCCGCAGACGGCCCGACCACCTCACGGCTGCACACCGGTTCCCAAGACCCCGAGGGATGCTCGTCAGCCCAAACGGACTCAAACGCCCTCCTCAACTCCGGCTCCTTGCTGGAGGTCTCCACTTCTTCTCAGCCCGTGGAGATCGCCGGCCAACGAATCGCGACGACCATAGAACCGGCGAGGCGCGTCGAGCGGTAGCGTGGTCATCCGAAGGGAAGGAACCCGGGACCACGTGATCTCGTCTAGAGACGAACTGCTGGCCCCGCCAGGGTGACACCTACCGTCGATGAAACAGCCGACCCAGCGCCGATCCCTTGAGCTCCCGGAGCTCACGCTGGGCCTCAGATCGGACCTCGGGCCAGGGCATCTGCGCCAATCGCTCGTAGATTTCCGCCGCTCCATTCCTGTCGCCTGAGGTGGCAAGGAGACTTGCCAAAGAGAATGCAGCAGCGACGCCGTCCTCGCCTTCCGATTCCATGGCCCGTCGATATGACTCAACTGCCCCGGCCACGTCTCCTTCCTGCGCCTGAAGGTCGCCCAGGTACCTGGCGGCCCTGCCGCCGGATTCAGGGTCTGTAAATTGGGAGCCCCGCCGGTAGGCGTCCTTCGCGCCCTGGAGATCGCCTTCCTCCTCCAGGAGTACTCCGAGATTCACGGAAGCCATAGGTCCCCACTTATCATGCCCGGAGGCGATGACCTCGTGGAAGACCTTCTTCGCCTCATCGACCGGCAAGAGCTGCCCGGCGAGTTCGGCTTCGGCCCGTGGTGTCCCTTCCGGATGTCCGAATGCGATGGCCTGTCTGAACGCATCCACCGCCCCGGAGTGGTTCCCCTGCTCCATGAGGAGCTTCGCGAGGTGCTCCGCTCCGGCAGTACCACCAGCAACACGGGCCTCGCGGAGGGCGTCCTTGCGGTTCTGTACCTCCGCGGTCCGACCGGCTGCCTCCAGCGCCTCAAGCAGGTCATCGGCCTCAGGGGTGTTGTCGCGGGAGCACTCCATGGCGAGCTCGAAGAATCGCTGGGCGCTTTCGATGTCGCCCTGATCTTTCGCTAGGTTCCCCAGATTCGCTGCGGCCCCGCCCCGCTCAGTCGGGCCACCCAATTCGAGCGCGCGACTTAGGGTCTCCTTGGCGGCCTCCCGCTTGTTTCTTTCCATGAGCAGAGCCCCGAGATTGAGGAGGGCGGCTCCCAACTCGGGGCCATCCGAGGAATCGATCACTTGGCGGTAGGCACGCTCGCCGCCAGCTTCGTCTCCACCCTCTCGCAGGATCATCCCAAGCTGAAACGCCGCCTTCGGACCCCATTCGGGATCCCCAGATTCGATCGCTTCCTGGAAAGCATCGACTGCCTGATCGACCTGGTCGTCTTCGTCGAGCAGGAGCCCTCTGGTGTAGGCGTCATGCGCGTGAGATGAGGCTTGGATAGGATGGTTCATCGCTCCCTCCTCTGCAGGGGCTCGCGAACCGCGCGTGGCGCGTTCGAGCAGCCTTCGCACCTCTTTGTTTCCCGGACTGAGATCCACGTACCGCGACGCCCAAGCGGCGGCCAGACCGTGATCTCCTCTTGAGAGACGGCCAACCGCAGATATCTCCAGGAGGGCGAGTCGTGCCCGACCGCTCCGCGTCGCCGATTGAGCCTCGCACGCTTCGAGCACGCGGAGGTGCTGGATCGCGTTGGCACCGAGGGACCAGTAGGCCGTGGCCTTCGCTGCGGCCCTCTCACGCTGCCTCCCAGAGAGGTATGGAGAGATAAGCTGCCACGCCTCTTGGTCTCCACCGATATCCCCGTGCGGG
>DASYRY010000282.1:0-11457 GCA_036004025.1 Candidatus Polarisedimenticolia bacterium
CGCCGGAGTCCAGGATCTGACCCTGGACCGCGCCCTGGCGGAAAGGATCTTGAACTTCTGCAGGCGCTACCTGGCGTTCTTCTCCTACCCCGTGGCGCTGGCAGGCTCGTATGTCTATCGGATCCTGCAGGCGCTCGCCTATGCGTGCATCGGGCTGCTGTTCGCGAACTTGTTGAAAGCGCCTCTCGAGTACCCCGAGCTTCTCCGTCTTGCGAGCGTCGCGGTGACGCCCGCGGTCGTGGCCGACACTCTCCGCGGTGTCGCCGGATTCCCTTCCAGCTTCACCTGGCTGTTCCTCTGTTTTCTTCTGGCGATGGGATATCTTCTCTTCGCGGTGAGGGTGAATTCGCCGGCCGATCCGGAGGAAAGCGAGATCGCTCCTCCCTCCCCGCCGATGACCGGACCCGCCGTTGGCTGACGGGACGACCTACAGCCGGGCCGCGTTCGAGGAGGCTGCCGCGACGCTGCGGGAGTCCGCGCACCGGACGCCGCTGGCGCGCTGCAGGACGCTGTCCGAGATGGCCGGCTGCGATCTCGCCCTCAAGTGCGAGAGCCTCCAGCGCGTCGGGGCCTTCAAGTTCCGCGGCGCCTACTTCATGCTCTCCACGCTCGGCAGGACCGAGCTTTCGCGTGGCGTGATTACCTACTCCTCCGGCAATCATGCCCAGGCCGTGGCGCTCTCCGCGAGACTCTTCGGAACGCGCGCCGTGATCGTGATGCCGGAGGATGCCTTGGGCGTCAAGCTGGCCGCCACCCGGGATTACGGCGCCGAGATCCTGCAGCACGGATTCACGCCTCAAGAGCGGCAGAGCTTCGCCACCCGGCTGGTGAAAGAGCGGGGTCTCACGATGGTGCCCCCGTACGAGGACCCGCGGATCCTCCTCGGGCAGGGGACGGTCCTGATGGAAATCGTGGAACAGATGCCGGATGTCGAGGTGCTGCTGGTGCCGGTGGGAGGAGGAGGCCTGCTGGGCGGGATCTGCGCCGCCGCGCGGGTCTTCCGTCCTGAGCTGGAAGTCTACGGCGTCGAGCCCGAGGCGGCCGACGACTGGGCCCGCTCCCTTGAGACGGGCCGGATCGAGCGGATCGCCGAGGCCAACACGATCGCGGACGGGCTTCGGAGTCTCGAGCCCGGAAACGTCCCGTTCCCGATCGTGAAGGAGGTGGCTCGCGGGGTCCTGCGCGTGAGCGAGGACGACATCCGGCGCGCCATGCTCCTGCTCCTTACCCGCGCCAAGATCGTCGCCGAGCCTTCGGGCGCCGTCTCCGTCGCCGGCGCCCTGACCCACGCCGCCAGGTTCAAGAGTCGCCGTGTCGCCGCCATCGTTTCGGGCGGAAACCTGGAGCCCGGCATGCTCGCCGCCATGCTGTCCCCGCAGAGGTCCTGAGAACAAGGCGGAGCGAAACGCCTCAGGCGCGCTCCGCCGCGGTCGCCGCTTCGAGAGCGGCCCGGTCGAGATTCGCGCAATAGGCGCGGAGGTATCCGCAGGAGAAGCAGTGGCGGGCGGGGCTCTGAGGGAAGCTCGAGCCTAGGTGGGCCGTGAAGAATGCCTCGATGGCGCGCTCGGCGGAGGCCAGCGCCGCCGGAGAGACGTCGACTTCCGCGACGGCGTCGGGGTGCAGGAAGTGGAGGCAAGCCCTTGCCGGGGCGCGCCCGAAGAGTTCCCGGGCCGCGAGGGCGTAAATCCGCAGCTGCAGCTCGAAATCGGCCGCCTTCTCCGCCACCTGAGCTTTCGCAATGCGGCTCGTCTTGTAGTCGACCAGCGTCAGCGCTCCTGATGCATGTCTCACGACCAGGTCGATCTGCCCGCGCAGCGTGGCGCCGAGTCGTCCCATCGCGAAAGGAACCTCGCGAATCGCTTCTCCCGCCTGCGCCTGACCGCCGAGCTCGCTGCGCCGGAACGTTTCCACCTGACGCAACGCCTCGGCGCGGTCCTTCGCCGGTAGCTCCGCCAGCAGGAGATCGATCCGATTCGAGCCGCGCTCCTCCGCGAGGATCCGGTGGACGCGATCCCCGAGCGCCTCCGCCGGCAGCTCGTCATCCTTGATCCTCCAGGTCTCTTCCTCCTCACCTCGCGGACCCACGCCGCTATGCTCCGCGCTGGGCGCCCCGATGCGGTAGCGGAGGTGATAACGTCGCGGACAGATCCGGTGCTGGACGATCTCCGTGACCGTCGCCAGAAACGGTGTGTTCTCTTCCACGGGGGAGAGAAGGCCTGAGCGGATCAGGACCGGCTCGGCAAGCATCGCCTCTTCCCCGCCGGCGTCCACTCGCGCCAGGGCCTCGCCCCGCAGCAGCCGCTCCTTCTGGTCGCTCGCCAGCGATGTTCTCTTGCCCGCGCTCGCGCGCGGGGTTCCATTCTCCAGGAATCGAAGGGTCGAGTCCCCGCGCAAAGCCTCTTCGCCCCCGAGCGCATCGAGGATCGATTGCATCCAGGAATCGCCTCCCCGTCCGCACGCAGAGCTCCACCCGCTCAGGATGAGGTGCTCGCGGGCGCGGGTGACCGCGACGTACAGGAGCCGGTTCTCCTCCTGCCTGTCCGCTTCCTTCTGTCTCTGGGCCAGGAGGCGATAGCTCGACGGGATGAGTCCGCGCGTCCCTCTCACCGGATCGTAGAAAACCAGCCCCATCCCCTGGCCTCTCCGGAAGATCTCGAGAGAGACTCGGGACGGGTCGCCGCGTCCAAGATCGGCCACCACCACCAGCGGAAACTCCAGTCCTTTTGCGGCATGGATGGTCATGAGCTTCACCGTGTCGTCGCGCGGCGAGTCGATCATCGCCTCCGACTCGCGCGTCTCCTCGGCGCTGTAATCCTCCAACCGCTCCACCAGATCCGGGATCGAAGGCTCCTCCCGTCCCTCCCACGTGCGCACCATCTCCACCAGCTTTCTCATGTTCGCGAAGCGGCGGCGTCCGTTGAAATGCAGCAGGGCGTTCAGGGCCATGGGAGTTTCGGAGAGGGCGGATTCGAGGGCTCGCCAGAGGGGTCCCTGCCCTTTGCGATGCCGGATCCTCGCGAAGAGGGACCGGAACGTGGAAAGATCTCGGCGTCCCTTGGGACTCAAACCCTCGTCATCCTCGAGCCGGTCCACCAGCCTCTTCCCGGACTGCCTCCCTCTCGCCAGTCGGTACAGGTCGTCGTCCGTCAGTCCGCACAGCGGCGAGCGAAGCACGGCCGCGAGACGGTAGTCGTCACGGGGGTTGTCCAGAATCCGCAGGAGATTCGTCAGGTCGCGGACTTCCTGGGTCTGGAAGTAGCCCCTCCCCTTCTGGACGAAGTAAGGGATGTGCCGGTCCGCGAGCGCCCGCTCGTAGATTCGCATCGACGTTGTGCTGCGGAACAAGACGGCGACATCGCCGTAGGTGAGAGCTTCTCCCAGGCGATCGGAGCCCTTTCGCGTGATCACCGCCTCTCCCTCTTCCACCAGCTGGGCGATGCGCTCGGCCAGGGCCCCGGCCTCGCGGACCCTGGCGTCCTCCTCGTTCTCCCCCTCCAGACGCAGGATTTCCACCGATGGGATGCTCTTCGCCTCGTGCTCCGCCGCCGGAATCATCCTGGCGAATGGGACCGGCCCTTCTCGCCAGAGCGCCGAGGAGAAGAGCCGGTTGGAGAATTCGACCAGCTCCCTCCGGCTCCGGAAGTTCTCGCCGAGCGTGAAAGCCTCCCCTTCGGCTCCGGCCTTCTTCTGGAATTCGACGAGGATGCTCACGTCGGCGTCCCGGAATGCGTAGATCGACTGCTTGGCGTCCCCCACGGCGAAGAAGCTGTTCCCTCCACGAAGGAGATCGAGGATTGCGCTCTGCAGCGGGTTGGTGTCCTGGGACTCATCCAGCAGGAGATGGCGGAATCGCTTCCGGAGCCGCCGCCGGACGCTTTCCGAAGAAGCCAGGAGCTCCCGTGCCTGCCATTCCAGATCGGCGAAGTCGAGCGCGGCGAGGGATCGCTTGCGTCGGGAATACTCTTCGTCGAGCGCCGCCACCAGATCGGCGAGGAGCCTTCTCATCGGCCGCGAGACGCGCTCCAGCCTTTCCTCCAGGCAAAGCTCCAACCCTTCCCTGAGGCGCTTCAGCGACTCCTTGAGGGCCGGCTGGCCGTTCATGCCGACGAGATTGAATCGCGATTGCAACTCCGTGAAGAATACGCCCAGCCGGGTCGCGGAAAGATCCTCGGGAAGGGATGCGATGTCCTGCCGCAAACCGGCGAGAGCTCGCACCATTTCCTTCTGGCGTGGCGTCAAGCGCTCCGACTTGCCGGCGCTCTCGATCGCATCGAGCGCCTCCACGAGGATTTCTGGACTTCGCTCGGGCCCGAGCGTCGGCTCGAGGGTCTGAGGCTCCAGGGGCATGCCGCTGTGGCGAATCTTTTCGTAGAGGCCCCGCAGAGAGACCGAGAGATCGGCGATCCCCGTCGCTTCGACAAGCTCGAAGAGCCCCTCTTCGGGCCGCCCGAGGAGCACTGCGTCGGCGGCCTCGCGCGCGATCCGGTCGGCCTCGAGCTCCTCCAGGACCCGGAATCGGGGATCCACGCGGGCCTCCAGGGCGTGCTCCCGCAGGAGCCGCGCGCAGAACGAGTCGATCGTCGAGACGTAGGCGAGCTCCACTTGCCGGCGCTCGTCCTCCCGATTCAGGTCCTCGAAGGCCCGGGCGATCCTCTCCTTCATCTCGGCAGCGGCTTTCTCGGTGAAGGTGATCGCCAGGATCGCGTCCACCGGGACGTGGTCCTCCACGACCAGACGCACGAACCGCTCCACGAGGACCCGGGTCTTGCCCGAGCCGGCGCCCGAGGTGACGCAGATCTCCTTCGCGGAGCTGGCGACGGCCCCTTCCTGCGCTGCGCAGCGCCGCGGGTCCATTTACTCTCCCCTCCCCTTCCCGCCAATCCAGCGGTCGTACCGGCAGACATCCGCCGCGTCACACCCCTCGGGGCCGCAGAGCTTCAGGTCGCGCGGACGCGTCTCGATGTCCCCGGAGCGTGCCTGGGCGATCAGCTGCGACATCCTTTCTCCCGCGCGGCTCAAGAAAGCCTCGAAGTCTTCTTCGCTCAGGAGGGTCGCCTTCTCCGGCGGAGCCCAGGATGACGCCAGCCGCTCCCTTCCCAGGGCGAACCGGCGAACGTCCTTCCTGAGCGAGATCAGCTCCGCGCCTGCCGGCTCGAGTCCGAACGATTCGCGAAGCGCCAGCAGGTAGAGAGCCATCTGGAACTTTTCTATCTCGGGTCCCGCGCTCGCCTTGAATTCGCCCCGCAGAGACTCCTCGTCGCGATACTTGTAGTCCACCACGTAGCCCACCTTCCCGGCAGGGTCGGTGTCGATCCGGTCGATGATGCCGGAGAGCCTTTCTTTACGGCCTCCCGCCTGGATCGGCACGGCAGGCCTGCTCCCCTCCCTCTCGAGGCCGAAGGAGACTTCGAAGAGGCTGGGGCGAAGCTCCGACGCTCGGCCTCGCTCCGCCTCGAGGATCCGCGCCAGCGCCGACCGCAGCCTCCAGTACTCGGATTTGCTTCGGAACGTCGCCGCGCGCGCCCGCGCGATGGTCTCGAAATTCGCCTGCAGCACGGCGAAAGGATCCTCCTTCCCGCCGGACTCGAAATGGTGCTTCAGCGTGTCGTGAAGAATCGTCCCGAGATCCAGGGGATTCATCTGGGCTTCGGGCAGCGCATCGAGACGCAGCCACTTCCGGGCGAAGTGCTGGTAGGGACACTGGAGAAGCGACGTCAGGGCGCGGTTGCTGAAGGCGGTTTCGCGCTGCGCGAGATCCTCCAGGAGCGCGGGGTCGGTGAGGGCGGCACGAGTTCCCGCAAGCACCGTGGCGAGACGGGCTCGGAACTCGGCGTCTTCCCGGCGCTTCTCGTAAAGCGCGGCGGCGAGCCGCGCTCCCGGTGAGGGGATGGGGCTGGGATTTCGCTCGCCCAGGCCCAGAAAAATGGCTCGGTCCACGTCCGCCAGGCTGACCATCTCCTCCGGGGCCGGCAGCACCGCGGAGGGAGAGCGATCGGAAGTGATCGCTTTGAGACTGGCGGGAGTGAAGAGCTTCTCCACCTCCCGCAGGAAGAAGGAGGGAAGGGTCGGATTCCCTTGCGAATCGGATCGGGCATGCGAGATCTGCAGCCTGACGCGGGCGCGGGTGATCGCCGTATAGAAGAGGAAGCGCTCCTCACGATGCCGCCATTCCCGATCCGGGAAGCGCAGCCCGCGGGCGGTCAGGGCGCGCCGATCCTCGTCGTGGAAGAAGAGATCTTCCAGCGGCGCGGGAGGAAACTCGCGTTCCAGGACACCTGCCACGAAGAGGTAAGGGACTTCCCATTGGCGAGCCTCGTAGGCGTCGATCGCGTTGACCGCCTCCCGGCGCCGGTCCTGCAAGCAAAGCATGGAGCAGCCGGCGCCCTCCTTGACGACCTCGACCAGGCGGGCGAGCGTGAGCGGCGCCTTTCCCCCCTCGTGGAGCTCCTTCGCCGATTCGAGAAGAACCTGGAATTGGCGGTAAGCCGCGCACTCGGTGGGACCCTCGGGACCCTGCTCGCCGAAAGGAACGACCAGATCCTCGAAGCACCGGAGCCAGGCGCGGGCGAGCGCGTCGTGGGTGCGCTTCCCCGCGATGCTCTTGGCCGCTCCTTCGAGCCTGGTCAGGACGCGCCCGACGCTGCGCGTGGAAGGCTCGGAGCCAAGAGCGGTCCACTGCGCTGCGGATCGCGGGGGGCCCTCCTTGCGAATCCGATGATCGAGCCGGTCCACCTCCCCGAGGTCCAACCCCTCGATCAGGCCCGATCGAAACAAGCGCAGCAGCGTCTCGCGGCGTGGACCGCCTGCGAGCGTCGACCCGAGATCGAGAAGGAAGCGGAAGAGCGGGTGTCGCTCGAGCGGCCGCGGGCGACCGAGGCGCAGGGGAATGCCGAACCGGCGAAACGTCCCCTCGAGCAAGTCGGACACCCCCGAGAGGTCGTGGAAGAGCACGGCGATCTCTCGATAGGGAACTCCCTCCTCGCGCACCAATCGGAGGATGGCGCGCGCGATGGCCTCGATTTCATCTTCGCGGCGTGAGGCACGCAGAATCCGCAGCGACCCTTCCGCTTCGACCGGCGGCATCGAGTCCTCGAACAGCCCCTCCTCGAGCCTCCGCAGGGTCGGCTCGGCGGTGCGCCGGTTCCCGTCCAGCGGCCGTTCACGAAACCCGAGCCGGAGCAGCGTTTCGCGAGTGCTCGCGGAGGCCTGGAAGACAGGATGCTCAGGCCGGAGAGCGTCGAAGCTGAGCGTGAAGATCGATTCGCGAGCCCTCTGCGCCATCTGCGACAGGATGCGAGTCTGCACCAGGGTGAAATCGTGGAAGCCATCCACCAGGAGCAGCCTCTTGTGCGCCAGGAGTGCCGGCTCGGATTCGAGACGCTCCAGCGCCGCCCGCTCCAGGTCTTCCTGATCGATCCTGCCGGCTCGCTCGAGACGCAGGTGGTACGCCTGGAAAGCCCTGCCCAGGTCCCGATGCTTGGGGATCGACAGGCTCACCCCGCCCAAGGCTTCCAGCACCTTGCGCGCGTATTCCGCCGGACGAATGGCGTTCTGCTTGAGCTCGCGGATCGATTCGCCGAGAAGCTCCCGGAAGCCGCGCGTCTCGCGGATCCCCTCGAAGCTCGGCAGGGGCTCGATCCTCAGGACCTCCCCCAGGATGTAGTCTCTGGCCTCCTCGTTGAGGAGCTGTTCGGGAAGACCCCGCCCCAGCGTGCGGGCCAGGGTGAAGAAGGTGTGGGCGAAATCATCGCGGAACGCAGGGAGACCCTCGCGCAGGAGCACGCCGCGCAGATGGTCCACCTGGCTTTGAGTGGGCAGGAGGAGAAGGATTTCCTCCGAACGACCGTCCCGCAGGGCCTGGAGAAGCTTCTCCAGAACCGCCCGGGTCTTACCGCTGCCGGCCCTCCCGGTGAGCAGGAGCTTCTCGGTCACGCTCGTTTCCAGACTCAGCGCGACGCCCGCGGCGCCGAAAGCTTGTCCGGGCGCAGCAGCCGATCGAGCAGCCCCGCCTCGAAGTCGTCCCGCGTCTTGTCGCGCAGGGATGAGAGGACCCGGCGCATGGAGGACCAGGAGGCGATTCCGAGGTTTCCCATCAGCACGGCGGGATCGAAACCTTGCCGATGCGGAAAGCTCCTTCGAAGCCGCGCCTCCGATCGGGTCAGGGCCCGCATGGCCGCTTCCCAGGCCTTCTCCGTCTGCGTCTCGCGGGCGAGGATCAGCAGGGAGAACGCGACGTCGTGCCGCCGCGAGGCGGCGCGCGCCTGGGAATAGGCGAGCCCTGCGTCCACCAGGCGTAGCAGATACGTCCGCGTGACGTCGGATGCCGCAGGCTCTTCGGGGGATTCTCCGGAGGCGGGAATCTCCACGAAGAGGACCAAATGGGGACATTTCACGATGACGTCCACTTCCACAGGCTCTTCCAGCGGCACCCGATCGCGCGCCCGCTCCTTTAGCTCCGAGAGCAGATCGGAGAGCGGAACGACTCTTCCCTTGCGTTTGCGGCCCACCACCGGCTTCACCTGGCCCTTCATCGCCTGGTGCCTGAGCCAACGAAGGCGCTCGTCGGGCGGATGGACTCTCTTCCAGAGCGTCAGGGCCACGCCGCTGTCGAGATCCCGGCTCGCGGGGACGCTGCGCAGCCGGCCCAGGCGCATCAGCTCGGGAACCCAGCGGACGGGATCGAACTGCGCCAGCGTCCGGAAGACGTTCCAAGTCTCCGCATCGGGACAGTTGGGATTGGCGAGCGAGGCCTGGCGGCGCAGCGGCAGCCGGGTCAGGACCGAGCTGTGGCGATCGATGAGGAGACGGCTGCGAAAATCGATCGAAGGAGAAGGAACGGCGGGCTCAGCCATGGGGGGAACTCTCCGTGAGGCGCACAAATTATAGCATGCGGATCGCGATTCCCTTTCGACCGGCCCGCGGCCAGGCTCCGGCCCCTGGCGAGGGCTCGGAAGGTTGCGGCGGCGGGCGCAAAGCGGGTAGAGTCCGTCGCTTGGAACCTCCGGAGGCGCCATGCGAAGGCTTGCACTGACCGCTCTGGTGCTGCTGGGCACTCTCGGGTCCGGCCGCCTGATCGCCACACCCGGCGATGCCGTCGTGATCTACGGCGGCAGGATTCTCACCATCACCCACGGCGAGATCGCCAAAGGCTCCATCCTCGTCGCAGACGGAAAGATCAAGGAAATCGGGGAAAAGGTGGATCCGCCTCCCGGCGCCCAGGTGATCCTGGCGGAGGGAATGGTGGTGATGCCGGGCATCGTCGACACCCACTCCCACATCGGCGTCTATTCCTGGCCCGGCGTCGAGGCGAACTCCGACGGCAATGAAATGACCGATCCCGTCCAAGCCGGAGTGCGCGCGATGGACTCCTTCAATCTGGAGGATCCCGCGATCCTCAGGGCCCTGGCCGGCGGCGTCACCACGATCCAGATCCTCCCCGGGAGCGGCAACGTCATCGGCGGGGAGTCGGTCACGGTGAAACTACGGCCCGGCTCCACGATGGATCAGATGATCTTCGCGGGAGCGCCGCGGGGTCTGAAGATGGCCCTGGGAGAAAACCCCAAGCGGGTCTACGGGGGCCGGACCAAGCTCCCCTCCACGCGCATGGGGAACATCTATGTGATGCGCAATGCCTACCAGCAGGCGAGGGACTATCGGGCGAAGTGGGAGGCCTGGGAGAAGAAGCCGGTCTCCGAGAGGGGCGCTCCGCCGGAGCGCGATCTGAAGCTGGAGACTCTTGCCGACGTGCTCGCCGGCAAGGTGCGGGTCCACGTTCACTGCTACCGAAAGGACGAGATCGAAGCCCTGTTCCGTCTGGCGGACGAGTTCGGGTTCAAGATCGCCTCGCTCCAGCACGGCCTGGAAGCCTACAAGATCGCCGACGAGGTGGCGCGGCGGAACGTCGGCGTGGCGACCTTCGCCCACTGGTGGGGTTACAAGTGGGAGGCCTGGGACGGGATCCCCCAGAACGCCGCGATCCTCGCCGAGCATGGAGTCAAGGTCGCGATCCACTCCGACTCGGCGGATTTGATCCAGCGCCTCTATGAGGAAGCGGCCGTGGCGATGCGCTACGGCCTCGAGAGGGAGGATGCTCTCAAGGCGATCACGCTGAACCCGGCCTGGATCCTCGGCGTGGACGACCGGATTGGGAGCCTGGAGGTGGGGAAGGACGCGGACATCGCCATCTTCTCCAAGGATCCCTTCGACATCTACACACGGGTGGAGAAGACGCTGGTGGACGGGAAGTTGGTGTTCGATCGATCGAAGACGCCATCCCCGTTGGCCGCGGCGGGAACACGATGATCAGGGGCGCGAGGTTCTTGCGGATCGCGGGCCTGATGCTTCTCGGATCGGCCGCCTTCTCGTCTCGCCCCGGCGCGGAACCGCGCAAGGTCAATCCTCCCCCGGGGACGATCGCCATCGTGGGGGGCAAGGTGTTCCCCGTGTCCGGCCCGCCGATCGAAGGCGGCACCGTGGTGATTCGGGACGGAAAGATCGAGGCGGTGGGAAAGGGGGTTGCGGTCCCCCCCGAAGCGAAGAGGATCGACGCCACCAACCAGTGGGTCCTTCCGGGAATGATCGATTCGCGCACGCACCTGGGAGTCTGGGAAGTGGATCTCTCCGACGTGACACGGGACGAGGACGAGCGCACGGACCCGGTCACGCCCCAGATGCGGGTTGTGGACGCCTTCTACGACGAGAGCGAGAACATTCCGATCACGCGCCAGGTCGGGATCACGTCGGCGCTGGTGACGCCCGGCGACGGCAATCTGATCAATGGCCAGAGCGCTTTGGTGGATCTGGGTGGGGAGGACCTCACGGACGTCCTGGTCAAGTTCCCAGTCGCGATGCACTTCAGCCTGGGGGAACCTCCCAAGGAGCGGTACGGTGCCAGAACCCAGCTCCCCTCCACGCGGATGGGCAGCGCGGCGCTGATCCGCACGAATCTGCTGCAGGCGCGCGACTACTTGACCAAGCGGGATACGTACGACGAGAAGAAGCTGGCCTGCGACACGAAGAAGCCCGCCAGGGGTAAAGCCAAGAAGGACGAGAAGTGTCCTCCCGAGCTCCCGGCGATCGATTTCAAGCTGGAAGCGTTGACGTCCGTGCTCAAGGGAGAGATGCCCGCCGTGTTCCGCGCCCAGCGCATGGACGACATCCTCACCGCCGTCCGGCTCTCCGAGGAGTTCAAGCTGAAGCTCATTCTCAGTCATGCCGCCGAGGGATACAAAGTGGCGGACCTGCTCGCCTCGAAGAAGATTCCGGTTCTCGTCGGGCCGATCACCACGCAGCCCGAGGCCATTGAGACGCTCGGAGCCATCTACGAGAACGCGGCCCTGCTGAGCGAGGCCGGCGTGAAGATTGCGATCCAGACCGACCGGACCAATGATTCCCGCACGCTCCCGTGGGAGGCCGGCCTTGCCGTCACCTACGGTCTACCCTGGGACGCCGCGCTGC
>DASYRY010000283.1:0-3212 GCA_036004025.1 Candidatus Polarisedimenticolia bacterium
GCGCAGGCGCAGGAGGGCTTCCATCTGATGGCCCGCGCGGAGGACTCGCTCAAGGTCATCCTGAACCCGCATCTCTAGAGAGCCTCGACCATCCTTCCATGCCTCGATTGCGTGTCCTCGTCACCCAGCCACTCCCCGGGCCCGCGCTCGCGCGGCTGAGACAATCGTTCCAGGTGGATCTCAACCGCTCCGGACGAAGCCTCACCTCCGCCGAGATCCGCCGCCGGATCGGCCGCGCACACGGTCTTCTCTGTCTTCCTTCCGATCGAATCGACGAGAGCATCCTGGCGGGGGCCCCGCATCTGAAAGGAATCGCCAACTGCGCGGTGGGCGTGGACAACATCGATCTCTGGGAGGCCCAGAGGCGCGGCATCATCGTCACGAATACTCCCGGCGTGCTGACCGCCGCGACGGCGGACCTCACCTGGGCTCTCATCCTGGCGGTGACCCGCCGCATCGTCGAAGGAGACCGCCTGGTGCGCCGGGGACAATTCGCAGGCTGGAGTCCCACGCTCCTTCTCGGACGCTCGCTCGAAGGGAAATCGCTGGGAGTGATCGGCATGGGGCGGATCGGCAGGGCCGTGGCTTCCCGGGCGCAAGCCTTCTCCATGAAGGTGTCCTACTTCTCGAGGTCTCCGCTGAGTCCCCGGGAGGAGCGCAGGCTCGGCGCCCGACGCCTTCCCTTGCGAAAGCTGCTGGGCGTCGCGGACGTGCTCACGATTCATCTGCCCAGCACCCCCAGCACCCGCAATCTCATCGGCCGGGCGGAGCTGGGCTCGATGAAGAGAGGCTCTTTCCTCGTCAACACCTCGCGGGGTGACATCATCGACGAGTCGGCGCTGATTGCTTCGCTGCGCTCGGGCCATCTCTCCGGCGCAGGCCTGGATGTCTACGCTCGCGAGCCTCGAATTCCGGCAGGGCTGCTGCGCATGGAGCAGACCGTTCTCCTTCCTCACATCGGGAGCGCCTCTGTCGAAACCCGAATTGCCATGGCAAGCCTGGCCGCGAGCAACCTGACCGCCGTCCTGCGCGGACGGCGGCCGGCCAACGCGATTCGGTCCTGAACGGAGGCCTCGAGCGTTTCTCCGCTTCTCCCTAAACCCCGTTTTTCATGGAACCTCTTGCATTCAATGATCTTGCCTACGGATCGTCCTTCCGACCGAGGGTTTGACTCTGCGTGCAAAAAGCATAAATTCAGGCACATAGGCCGGATAACCGGTCCAGAGCAGGGGAGCGCAAGCCCATGTCGGGTTCCATCCAGAGCCAGGAGCTTCTGACCAAGGCCACGGCTCTTTATCATTCCGGGGACTACCGAGAAGCCATCAGTGCCTGGCAGGAAGTTCTCCAGCAGGATCCTGAGAATCAGAGGGCGAAGGAAGGAATCCGGATGGCTTCGCTCCTGCTCGAGGAGGCGGAGGGCTCCGAGGTTCCGACCGGGGCGGCGGAGCAGCCGGAGACGCAATCTCCCGAGGTCATCGCGAAAGTCCGGGAGGGGATTCAGAAGGTCCGCCAACACCTCGCGGCCTCAAAGCACCTGGACGCCATGGAGGTGTGTCAATCCCTGCTGAAGACGGCCCCTCGCTCCGAGGCAGTCCGGGAGATCCTCGAGGAGGCTCGGGAGGCCTACGAGGCACAGCCGTTCATCACCGAGCATCTCGAGATCGCCAGACAGCTCTTCATCCAGGAGCGTCTCGATGAGGCCTCCGCCGAAATCCAGAAGATCTATTTCCTGAACTCCAACCACGCGGAGGCGCACAAGCTCGACGCCAAGATTCAAACGCTCAGGCAAAAGCAGACCCACGACCAGACTCCTGCGTCGCTAGACCAAGCGCTCCCGTCCGCGGGCACCGAGACTCTAAGAATGCAGGTTCCGGAGGATGTCGCTCTCTCTTCCTTGGCCAAGGACTCGGCGAGCCGAAAGGGGCCCGGATCCAGTGAGGAGCCCGTCCTCAACGAGAACTGGGAGGCGGAGCTGGCTCAGCTCGACCTGGGACCGGTCGAAGGAAAGCCCGAGGCCGAGTCATCGACCGCCCCCGTGCCCGAACCTATGCCCTTGACCGATCTTTCTGGTGATCCGAGGGCGCTTCAACCCCCTGCGTCCCCGGCCGCTCGAGCCGGTTCCGATGCGGAGCAATCCATTCCTGAGCAGGCGCTTCCGGATCTGGATCTCGAGCATCTCTCGGGAGAGCTTACCAGGCCCGAGCCGAAGGCTCCTTCGGTCGCGTGGCAGGATGCAGAGCCTCCGGTCAGGGCCGAGAGACCGAGGGCAGTCAGGCCTGCCCGAGTCCTCCCGCGGCCGGAGCGTCGCGCAGGAGGGTCTCTCGGGAAGGTGGTCTTCACGCTTTTGGTGCTCTCGGTGGCTGCGGCAGGGGGATGGTGGTTCCTGGGGCAACGATCGGCCTCCGCTTCGGGGCAGGGGAGCGGCTCTGGAATGCCTCCCGGAGAAAGGATCCCTCAACGAGTCCGGCCTCAAGGATCTGCCGCCCCTCCACGAGGAGCGAACGTGGGTCTTAGCAGCAACAGCAGCAGACCGGCCGGGACGACGCCAGCCGGAGCGGACCTGCCGCCCCTTCCGGGGACGCAGGCTCCTCCCGTCCTCTCGCCCCAGGAGCTCCAGCATGAGATCGCCACTTTGTTTTCCAAGGGGAAGGTCGAGATGGGCCGAGGGGCCTATCCGAATGCGGTGATGACCTTCTCGAAAGTGCTGGAACTGGACCCGGCGAATATCGAAGCGAAGGAGCAGCTCGACCGGGCGGCCGCCTGGGTCCTCGAGCAGAAGCGGCTCGAGGAGGACCTACAAACCGCGAAGCAGTTTTTCGTGGACAAGGATTACGAGAGCGCCCTGCGGAAGTTCTACCGCCTTCCGAAGGATCGCCAGCTGGAAGGCCTGGACCTGTTCATCAGAAACGCCTGGTACAACTGGGCGGTGATGTCGATGAAGGGCGGGAACTGTCCCGAGGCGATGCATCGCCTGGATGAGGCCCTGAACACCGATTCGCAGGATGCGGAAGCCGCCAAGTTGAGGGAAGTGGCCGATTCTTACCGTGACAAGGCGAAGGACAAGGTCTTCTACGCCTACGTCGATCGCCTGACCTACCGCACGCTGAACCAGAAGTAGCATCCCCTTTTCAGGGGAACACTCCCAGCTCCATGTAGCTCCTCGCGACTTTGCGAATCGCCACGGCGAACGCCGCCGAGCGAAGATCCCCAAG
>DASYRY010000284.1:0-3379 GCA_036004025.1 Candidatus Polarisedimenticolia bacterium
CGGGCACATCTCGGAGCGTGCCGATCCATCCCGAGCGGACCTCTCTTTGCGAGAGCAGGTAGAAGGTCAGCACCGAGCCCGTGCCGAACAGGAAGATGGGGAAATCCAGGGCGAGAAGCTGGCTCCACTCCATCTGCTCCCGCGCCCGCATCACGGGAAAGTAGAGCAAGGAAACGGTCACCATGAGCAGGTAAGCGACGTTGCTGGTGAGATGGAAGAATGCCTCGGCCTTGATTCGCGTGGGGAGCCCGCTTCGAAGAATCCCGGGAAGGAGCTTGATCCCGGTCTGAATCGAGCCTTTGGCCCACCGGTATTGCTGGGACTTGAAGGCGTTCATCTCCGCAGGCAGCTCGGCCGGGGCCACGACGTCGGGCAGAAAGAGAAACCGCCAGCCCGCCATTTGAGCCCGGTAGGAGAGATCCAGATCCTCGGTAAGCGTGTCGTGCTGCCACCCGCCTGAGGTCTCGATGCACTCCTTTCGCCATATGCCCGCCGTTCCGTTGAAGTTGAAGAACCGGCCGGAACGATTGCGGGCTGCCTGCTCGATGAGGAAATGTCCGTCCAGGAAGATGGACTGGATCCTGGTGAGCGCCGACTGATCCCGATTCAAGTGGCCCCAGCGCGCCTGCACCATCCCCACCGACCGATCCGCGAAATAGGGGAGGATTCGCCGCGCGAAATCCGGCGGGGGAACAAAATCGGCGTCGAAGATGGCCACGAATTCTCCCGTGGCGACTTTCAGCCCCTCCGCCAGAGCCCCCGCCTTGAAGCCCGAGCGCTTCGCCCGGACAAGATGCCGGATCCGGTAGCCTCTCGCTCGATACTCCTCGGATTTCTTGCTACAAACATCGCGAGTCTCGTCGGTGGAATCGTCCAGGATCTGGATCTCGAGACGATCGCGCGGGTAGTCGAGGGCGCAAGCGGCGTCGATGGCTCGGCCGGCGACGTAGATTTCGTTGTAGATCGGCAGCTGGACCGTCAGCAGCGGAAGGGGCTCCGCCGGCTCGGGTGGAATGGGCGACCCTCTGCCGCAGTGCCGCAAGTAGAGGACCACGAGGTAGAAGCGGTGAAGTCCGTAGACGGCCAGGAGGGTCATGCACGCGAAGTAGGTCGAGAGGAGGATGACCCGAGCGGGAGTCATGCCCTTTCCCCGCGCCGTTGCGAGGGGGTCCGAGCGCCTGCTATCCTCGCGCCATGGAGGGCGCCGAGAAGAGATCCGCTCGAAGACTCGTGGCTCTGGGCCTCTTCATGGAGGCCGGCTACCTCCTCCTGGGACACCCGCGCACCTCGCTGGGAATTCGAGTGGCGGTGATGGGGATCCTCTCCGCCGCCTACATGCTGGCGCTGCGGGAGGGGTGCACAGGAAGACCAGGCCGCGGCACGACGAAGACGATCCTCGTCTTCGCGATTCTCTTTCGCCTCTCCCTGCTTTTCATTCCGCCCTATTTCTCCGACGATCTCTATCGCTACCTCTGGGACGGACGCGTCCAGGTCGAGGGGGGCATCAACCCCTATCGATACGCCCCCGCCGATGTCGCGCTGCGACCGCTTGCCGATGACGCCCTCGCTCGCGTGAATCATCCCGAGATTCCCACCGTCTATCCGCCCTTCGCGCAGTGCTTCTTCGCAGGGGTGGCCGCGCTGGGGGGTTCGGCAATTCTGCTCAAGACGTTCCTGGTTCTCGCCGACCTGGGCCTCATTCTCTTGCTGCTCGTCATGACCCGGCGAGGCGGTCTGACAGAAGGCCGAATCCTGATCTATGCGTGGTGCCCCCTGGTGGTATCGGAAGTGGCGGGAAACGGGCACGTGGATGCCCTGGCGATCTTCCTTCTTCTCGTCGGGATCCAATTGATTATAGTGGCGCGCCCGGGGCTGTCAACCCTCGTTCTGGGCCTCGCCGCCGGCGTGAAACTGGTCCCCGTGCTGGCATTTCCCCCGCTGGCGCGCGGGGTCCCGAGAAGATTCTGGGCCGTACCCTTCGTCGTCGTCTCCGTCAGCTATCTGCCTTACCTTGGCGCCGGAAAGGCGCTGGTGGGCGGGCTGAGAGAGTACGCCGAGAGGTGGCAGCACAACGACAGCTTGTTTCGCGTCCTGCTGGGTCTCCTGGAGGCGATTCGCCCCACCGAGCCGCTCAAGAGGCTGATCGCCTGGCTGCAGACGCGGCTCGACGCCCCGGCTCTCATCGACCTGCTCTATCGCTACGCCTATCCCGTTTATCTCGCGCGTCTCCTCGTGGCGCTTTTGCTCGTCGCTCTCTCTTTCTGGATTGCCCGGCGAGGGGTCGCGCCGATCTCGGGAGCGTTTCTCGTTCTCTCGAGCGGGCTGCTGCTCTCACCCACCGTGCATCCCTGGTACGTTCTCTGGCTGGTTCCCTTTCTGGTGTTCATCCCCAGCCGAGGATGGATTCTTTTCACCGGGCTGGTGTCCCTGAGCTATCTGGATCCAGGTCCGGTGGGAGCGGCAGGCCATGGAATGGATTGGGTCCGGTGGGCCGAGTACCTGCCTCTCTTCGCGCTGCTCGTCGTGGATGGCCTGCGAGCACGACAGGGGCGACCCTCCACTCTTTTCGACCTTCCCGTCTGGACGGGCTCCCTCCCGCCAATGGCGGCGAGCCTCGCGGGCGAGACGGAAACCCGGGCGGAAAACTAAAGACGGGACGTCTCGGGCTGCGGCGCCCGAGAGCCGCTCTGTGGCGCGCGAGCTTGCGCTGGATCGCCAAGAGAAACCTGGGGATTGAAGATTCTTCGTCACGTGGACCGGCGCACGGGCGTGTGCTACGATGCCGCCCCGATTACCTTGACGAATCCTTAGAACAGGCGCAACGGGCTCGCTGGCCCGAGCGGTCGGCTCGTGAGGCGGCTGCACCCCGTCTCGGGCAGGGCGCAAGAAAATGCGGATCTCTCTCTCGAGCTGGAGGCCGTGAATGGAGCCGGGCCAGGCGAAGCGTCTTTTCGTGACTTTCTGTCTCATTGCCGCGGCCTACCCGGCATCAGAGTCCCGCCCTGCCGGAGCGATTCTCACTTGCAGGATCCAGTCCGCGAGGAGCACCGTGCGATTCGACGCCCAGGCGACCGGGCATACGGTCCATGGAGCCACGCAGCAGGTCTCGGGTGAGATCGTCTTCGACCCCGAGGATCTGTCGAGCAAGGCGGAAGTCAATCTCCAGGTCTCGGCGGCTTCGCTGGCGACGGGAAACAAGGTCCGCGACAAGAAGATGCGCGAGTCCCACCTGGAAACCGGGACCCATCCTTTCATCCGCTTCCACTCCCTGAAGGTGGAAGCCGTCGCTCCGACTCTCAGGGAAGGGGAGACCCAGGAGATGAAGGTCACCGGCACTCTCTCGCTGCATGGAGTGCAGCGCCGCATCACCCTCGACGTC
>DASYRY010000285.1:0-6955 GCA_036004025.1 Candidatus Polarisedimenticolia bacterium
TCGATGCTGCGATCCGTGCTCCTGGTGGATGACACCGCGTTCATGCGCTCCATGCTCCGGGAGATCCTCGAGAGCACGGGAGCCTATCGCGTGATCGCGGAGGCCTCGGACGGGATCTCGGCGCTCAGCCTGGTGCCGGAGCTTCGCCCCGATCTCGTGGTCACCGATCTCATCATGCCGGGATTGGATGGGGTGGAGATGACGCGTGCTCTCGTGGACTCCGATCCCGCGCTTCGGGTGGTGGTGGCGGCCGCGAGCGATCAGGAGGGGGCGGCGATGAGCGCGCTGGCCGCCGGAGCCTGTGATTTCATTCTCAAGCCTTACGCTTCCCGCGATCTCCTCCGGATCCTCGCGGGGACTTTCCCAGGGGCCTTCCCGGCACAAGAAGGTGCCGAGCGTACCGTGAGAATCGCGCTCGCTCTGGGTCCCGGAACGCCCCTTCCTCGCGCCAGGCTGGAAGTGCTCAGAAAACAGTGCTCCAGACTCGGCCCGGTTTTGGAAGCATCCGCGCCTTCCGCCGGGAGCCTCGAGATGACCTTGCGAACCGCGACGACCCCCGATGCCGTGCGCGGATGGACGCGCCGGCTGCCGGGAGTGTCCGAAGTGGTCGTCCAAGCGGTCGCCTCGCCGCGAGAAGAATCCGCATGGAGCGGATGTTCCTTCCGTCCCGCCGTGGCTGGCGGCTCCCTGCGTATCAAGGCGTCGCTGCTGGACCGCCTTCTGGATCTCCTGGACCAGATGGCCCTGGAACGGGAGGAGCTCCAGCAACTTCTCTGTGTGCCGGCGGCCGGTACCGAATCAGGTCTCGCTCCTTTTCTGGGCCAGTGGGATCGAGGGATCGCTCGGATGCGCTCTGAGATTCTGGCGGCCCGTCTGGTCCCCTTCGATCGCATCGCATCTCGCCTGCAGCGTTCGGTGGAGGAGTCGGGCCGCGGCGCTTCGCTACGGCTCTCAGGGGGCGCCACTCGCCTGGACCTGTCGATCCTGGAGGAGATTAGCGGGCTACTCGAGCGCCTCCTGCCGAGAGTGGTCAGGCATTGCTTCGAGCGGTCCGATATCTCCAGCCAGCTCGGGCGGGCGGAAGAGGGTGAGATCCTTCTCACGGTGGAGCGAGGCGGTCCGCAGCTCCGATTGACCCTCCGCCCGCCCCTACCCCTCGAAGGGCCGGTCCAGGACATCCTGGATGCGGAATTCACGCATCGAGTGGACGCTCTCGGGGGTGAGGTGTCGCTGATTCCCGGCACCGGCATCGAGGGCCTGGAGATTCTGTTGCCCGCGGGCGTGGGAGTGGTGCGGAGCTATCTCTGCCAGGCGGGGAAACGGCTCTTCGCCATCCCGGTCGCCAACGTCGAACGGGCGATCGATCTGCAGGCTGCGGCGATTCGGACGAGCGATGGAGGGGTGTTCTGGATGGAGGAGGGAAGCGAGCCCGTGCCCCTGGTCCGTTTCCCCAGGATTCCGTGGGTCGAGGCCGACGGCAACTCGCGACAAGGCTGCCCGGGCCTGCTGTATCGGGTCGGTCCGCAGCGCTATGCTCTCGCGCTGGATGCGGTTCTGGGTGAGACCGACGTAGTGGTGAGGCCGCTGAAGGACGCCGTCACCGGAGGGCAGGTGGCGGGTACGGCGCTGATGCCCGATGGAGGCATCGCCGTGGTGCCCGACCTTCCGCACCTGGCCCGCACTCGCTAACGGGGTCTCAGGAGCTGTGTCGCTCGATCATTCGCGCCAGATTGTCTTCCGAGGTCGTTCCCACCACCTGCTCGACCACCTGGCCGTCTTTGAACAAGAGCAGAGTGGGAATGCTCAGCACTCCATAGCGGGCTGCCAGCGCTTGGTTCTGATCCACGTCCACCTTGCCTACACGGGCGCTCGCCTTGAAGCGCTCCGCCAGCTTTTCGACAATCGGCCCCATGATGCGGCAGGGTCCGCACCACTCGGCCCAGAAGTCCACCAGGAGAGGACCTCCTTCTTTTCTTCCGAGTTCCAGATCGAAGCTCTTGCCGTCCAGTATCAGCACCGATTGGGTCGCCATGCCGTCTCCCGGAAAAAGTCGCGTGCTTATACCACAGGGCGCCCGAGACCAGCAAACCCGGACTCCGGCCCACGGGCCTTCCCTTGCCCCTTTGAGATGCGGGAACCCCTGTGAAGGGTGCGCCACCCGGGGGTCGACCTGCCCGCTCGCGCAGGAGAAGGCTAGGGCAGCACTTCCTGGTCCAGCGCCAAGCGGTGGAGCGGGTCGTGCAGGCCATCTCGCCGGCGGCCGGCCAACGATTCCTGGAGGTCGGGCCGGGTCGTGGAGCACTGTCGCTCCCGCTGTGCGCGGCGGGCGCCAGGATTCTCGCCGTGGAGCTCGACGGCGCCCTGGTCCGCCTGCTGCGAATGCGCAGTCTTGGCGGGGGCGCTCTCGTGGTGGTCGAAGGAAACATCCTGAAAGTGGATCTGAACGCACTGGTCTCGGAGAACTTTCCCGAAGGCGGGCCGATCCGGGCGGTGGGAAACCTTCCCTACTCGGTGGCCTCGCCGGCCTTGCACAGGCTGCTCGCTCGCCCCGATCTCTTCTCCGACTGGACCTTCATGCTGCAAAGAGAAGTGGCCGACCGCATCCTCGCGTCGCAGGGGAGTCGCCTGTTCGGGGTGATGACGTTGCTGTGCGCCGTACGGGCCGCTCCCAGAAAAGCCTTCGACCTCTCCCCCGCCTGCTTCTCCCCTCCCCCGGAAGTGCACTCGACGCTGCTGCACTTCGTGCCGCGGCCCCCTTTTTTCTCCTCCGAGACGGAGCTGGCGGCGTTCCAGCGAGTGGTGAAGGCGGCCTTCGCTTCCCGTCGCAAGATGCTCCGGAACACGCTCTGCGCGGGACTTCGCATGGGAACGGAGCCGATCGAGGAAGCGCTGCGTGCCGCGGGTCTCAACCCGGAGGATCGGCCGGAGCAGGTTCCCCTCGAGGGATACGTCGAGCTTTCGCGCAGGCTGGGGCCCGGATAGCGCCGGAGACACAAGGATCTCTGGTATAATCCCCGCTTGTTTGCGACGCAAGCGGGCGTGGTGCCGTCCCCCTGACGCAGTCCTTCTTTCGACCGGATGAAATCCTCCGAAAAGCCCTCTCACCCCACGTCGAGCTCCGCCTCCCTGGAAATCATCTTTCTGGGCGGCTGCGGCGAGTTCGGCTTGAACTGCACGTTGCTGCGCTTCGGCGGCGAGATCCTCGTCGTGGATGCCGGATTGATGTTCCCCGAGGAGGAGTTCCTCGGCGTCGACTTCGTCATTCCCGACATCCAGTACCTCTTCGAGCACGCCAAGGAAGTGCGGGGCATCCTCCTGACGCACGGCCACGAGGACCATATCGGCGCCTCTCCCTACCTTTACGAGGCCGTCCGCGCTCCGCTCTATGGGAGCGATTTCACGCTCGGCCTCGTCCAGGGAAAGCTCATCGAGCATCGGATCGACGCCCGTGACCACCTGCGACCGGTCAAGGCCCGGGATGTCGTCCAGATCGGCCCCTTCCAGGTGGAATTCATCCAGGTCACGCACAGCATCCCCGCGTCGCTGGCGCTCGCGATCCGCACTCCCGTCGGGCTGGTGATCCATACGGCGGATTTCAAGATCGATCAGTCCCCCGTCGATGGTAGGCTTTTCGACTTTCCCCGCCTCGGGCAATTCGGCGACGAAGGCGTCCTCGCCCTGCTCAGCGATTCCACCAACTCGGAGCGCGAGGGATTCACGCCCTCCGAGCGCAGGGTCGGGGAGGCCCTGGAGCCCATCCTGCGGCGCGCGCGCGGGCGGGTGCTGGTCACTACCTTTGCCAGCCACATCCATCGGATTCAGCAGCTGCTGGATATCGCCGAAGCCAACAAGAAGCGGGTCTGTCTCGTGGGTCGCAGCCTCCTGCAGAACACGAAGGTGGCGGAGCGCCTCGGGTACCTTTCGATCCCTCCCGGGATCCTGGTCGAGCCCAAGTCGGCCGCCCGAATCGCCCCCGAGCGCCTCATCCTGGTGGTCACCGGCTCTCAGGGCGAGCCGAGGTCGGCCCTGTCGCGCATCGCGCTGGATGAGCACAAGGAGGTCAAGATCGGCGAGGGGGACCAGGTGATCTTCTCGGCCCGGACGATTCCCGGCAACGACAAGGCGATCTCGAGGGTCATCAACCACCTTCTCAAGCGCGGCGCCGAGGTGATGCTGGACGAGTCGTCGCCCAACGTCCATGCCTCGGGGCACGCCAGCCAGGAAGAGCTGAAAATCATGCTGAACCTCACGCGGCCGAAGTACTTCATCCCGATTCACGGCGAATACCGCCAGCTCCACCGGCACGCCAGGCTGGCTGGCGAATCGGGGATTCCCCAGGAGCGAATCTTCCTGGTGGAAGATGGCGATCGGCTCGTGTTGAGCAGCGACCGTGTGGCTCGCGGCGGCCGGGTCTCCACGGGTCGCGTGTTCATCGACACCACCCTCGAAGAGGTGGAGGAAGTTCTCATCCGAGACCGGCGGCACCTTTCCGAGGACGGGATCGTCACGGCCGTCCTGGTGATCAACAAGGCGACGGGGGAGGTCGAATCGGACCCCGAGATCGTGAGCCGCGGATTCGTGCTCGAGGAGGAGGAGAACCACCTTCTGCAGCGCGCGGGGGACGTGGCCCGCTCCACCGTGGCATCTTCCACCCTGGAGGAGAGGGGCGATACCCACGTGATTCATGCCAAGATCCAGGCCGACCTGAAGCGCTTCTTCCGCAAGGAAACGGGTCGCAGACCCATGATCATTCCGATCGTGATCGAGATCTGATGGAGAAGAAGGGAAAAGCCAAGAAGGAAAAGAAGCGGAAGCCGCGCGTCGATTGGGGCGCCATCCTGGGGAGCCGTCTGTTCTCGGAGGCCTGGGGCATCGTCCTTCTGGTCGCCTCGGCTCTGCTCCTGCTCAGCCTTCTCTCCCACAACCCTTCCGATCCCACCTTCTTCGGTCCGGGCGACGACTCGCGCCGGGCGCACAATCTCGCGGGAGCCGCGGGGGCCAATCTCTCCGAGGGCTCGCTCCAGTTCCTGGGATTCTGCGCCTATCTCCTCCCCTTTCTGATCGGTTGGGCCGGGTGGAAGAGATTCTGGAGTCGCGAAGGCCAGGGACGCCCCCTGCGTTTCGCTGGGGCCATTCTCATGCTTCTCTCCGTGGCCTCGCTGTTGAGCCTGCTGCTCGGAGAGCGGCGCGTGGGCGGGTCTCCCTACAACGCGGGCGGGTGGCTCGGAGAGCTCCTCTCCTCCTATCTGTCGGTGAACCTCGGGGCGGCCGGCTCCGCTCTGGCCTGCTTGGGGCTGATTGGCGTGGGGGTCCTGATGGCGACGCGGATCTCTCTGGCCGATCTGTTCGCGCGCGGCAAAAAGCTCTTCCATGAAACCTGGAGCCACTTCGTCGTGGCCTGGGTGAGACATCGTGAAGCCAAGCGCCGCGAGGCGCTGCGCACCGAGGTCATCCAGAAGCACGCCCGGGCAAAGCCGGAAGCGCCGCGGCGCGCTTCCGAAGCGTCGCCGGCCTCCCTGCCCGCCCCCGCCGTGGATCCCGTGCCCGGCGCCGGAGTTCCTGGGGCGCCACCCCGGCGGGCTGAATTCCGCAGCGAGCTGAGAAAGCAGGCCCTCCAGCCCTCCTTCCCCGCCTTCGCCGGATCCCTGACCGGCTACGCTCCGCCTCCCCTCTCGCTGCTCAACGAGGCCAAGGAGGAGCACGGGGTGGACGACAAGGAGTTGATGGAAACCGCCAAGCTGATCACCTCGAAATTCCTCGAGTTCCAGGTGCAAGGGCAAGTGGTCCAGATCCATCCGGGGCCCGTGGTCACCACCTTCGAGTTCAAACCGGACGCGGGGGTGAAGTACAGCAAGATCACGTCCCTCTCGGACGACCTCTGCCTGGCGATCCAGGCGGAGTCGGTGCGCATCGATCGGATCTCGGGAAAATCGACGGTGGGGCTCGAGGTCCCCAACAAGCACCGGGAGACGATCGCGCTGCGTGAGCTGCTCTCCTCGGAAAAATATGTCGCGTCGTCCGGCAAGTTGACCCTCGCGCTGGGCAAGCGGATCCATGGCGAGCCTTTCATCGCGGATCTTGCGAGGATGCCTCACCTGCTCATCGCCGGAGCGACCGGAGCCGGAAAGAGCGTGGGCCTCAACACGATGATCACCAGCATCCTCTACAAATCCGGTCCCGAGGACGTGAAGTTCATCTTCATCGACACGAAGCGGCTCGAGCTCGGCATCTACGACGCCATCCCCCACCTGCTCACCCCCGTCGTGACCGAGCCCAAGCAGGCCAGCAACGCCCTGAAGTGGGCCACTTTCGAGATGGAGCGCCGCTATCGATCCCTGGCGGAGTGCGGCGTGAGGAACATCGACCAGTTCAATGCTCTGCTGGCGCTTTCCCGCAAGGAGGGGAAGCCCATGACCCATTCCGTGGCCACTTCCGACGGCACCGCCAGGGAGGAGCAGGTGAAGCCCCTGCCGTTCATCGTGGTCGTCATCGACGAGCTCGCCGACTTGATGATGACGGCGGCCGCAGACGTAGAAGAGTCGATCACACGCCTCGCCCAGATGGCCCGCGCGGTGGGGATTCACCTTATCCTCTCCACCCAGCGCCCCTCCGTGGACATCATCACGGGCGTGATCAAGGCCAACTTTCCCAGCCGCATCGCGTTTCGTGTCTCCTCGAAGGTGGACTCCCGCACCATTCTCGACACCAACGGCGCCGAGCAGCTCTTGGGAAACGGCGACATGCTCTTCCTGCCGCCCGGCTCCTCGCGGCTCATTCGCCTGCACGCGCCCCTCCTGACCGAGGTGGAGTCGAACCGGGTCATCGCCTACCTGCGCAAGCAGGGAAAGCCGGAGTTCAACCCGGCGGTGACCAAAGGCGTGGAGGCGAAGCGCGAGGGGATCGACGAGGAGGTGGACGAGATGTACGATCAGGCGGCGCGTCTCGTGGTGCAGAC
>DASYRY010000286.1:0-9833 GCA_036004025.1 Candidatus Polarisedimenticolia bacterium
CTCGGAATCACCGAACATTTCAGCCTGAGGGGATCCTTGGCTTATTCCGCTCTGCTGGGCAGCACCGAGGGGAAATCGAGCCAGACCTTCGTCAACGGCGGGAACACCTGTGGATTCCCTCCCTGCACGGACATCCGGGAAGGGAAGGACGACAAGCTACGAGGAAACATCCTGGATCTCGAGCTGAAGGGGGTCTGGTCCGCGGGTCCCGTGGACGTCTCTCTCGGATTCGTCAACTCGAATTGGAGCGGCTTCGTGCAGGACCCCGTCCCTGCTCAGGCCTTCGGGCTCATCCCCGAAGGCTCCTCGAACGACAGCATCGGATTCGACCGGTTCGAGTTCGGCGTGCTCTGGCGAATCGGCGGCTCCCGAGGGGTCGGACCTCCCTAGCTTCCGCTCACAGTCGGCGCGCGTGGACCAGGCAGATCGCTCCCCCGATTTCCATTCCTGAAACGGATTCGTCTCCCTTCACCTGGAAGCTCACCCGAAACGCAGGATCGGATTCGACGTCGAAGGGCGTGAACTCGGTCGACGAGATCGGGAACACACCCACGGTGGGGGGATGGTCCATGGGACGAACATCCACCAACGCATCACCGGCCCACGCATAGACCAAGTAGGCGGAGCCCCGCTCGAAATCGAGCCGTAGGGTCGTCCGATCCCCGCCTCGGGGTCCGGGCCTCGTCCCCATGATCTCGAGCTTCTTAAACTCGCCGAGCCTTTCCCGCGAGTCGTTCCAGAAGGCGCTTCCCTGCTCGCGGAGCTGTTCGAGCGTTGCATCGCCTCCCATCGCCTTCTGTAAAGGCGCGTAATCTCCCTTCCTCGCCGCCTCGACCAGCAGTGCGGAGCGTCGATTCCGTGCTTCCGCGGCGCGACGTGTCGCGTCGTCGGCACAGAAAAGCGCGTGGAGGGCCGCCTGGCCGTCGGGCAGGAGATCCAAGCGGGCGTCGTTGCGCCTGACTTCGAAGGTATGGTTTCCGTCGATCCGGTAGGTGCCCGCGTAGCGCTGCAGCGTCTTCACACTGAGGGAAGCGACCCTGGGCGGAAGGGTGACTTCCGCGCCGAACAGGAGCCGGGCGACCCGGCCGCCGACGGCGATGCCCGAGATCTCGGCGTTGGAGGCGATGAAGATCACCGTTCCCTCGTCCACGTAGCGCCGGAAATCCGCCTCGAAGATCCCGTTCCCCCCGTTGTGACTGACGAGCCGCGTCTTGCGCTGCGTCGGAGTGACGCTCCAGCCGTAGGCGTACGAGCTTTTCGACCCCTCCTCCTGCGGCACGTACGGCTTGACGAGCTTGGCTCTTTCCTCCTGCGGAAGGATCGCCCCGCTTTCCAGGGCCAGGTGCCAGCGATACATGTCTCCGATCGTCGAATGGATCCCTCCGTTGCCCCGAAGATTCCACCAAGGGCCATCGGACGCCCAGGGCTCGTCGAGCGTCGCGGGGCGGCGCTCTGAGTCGACGTACCCCTGGGCGATGTCCTCCCGCCTCCACGATGGGAGGCGATAACCGGTCTGGAACATCCTCGCGGGGGCGAAGAAGCTGCGGCGCAGATAATCCTCATAGCTCCTCTCGGACACCAGCTCGACGATCGCCGCGAGCAGGCTGTACCCCGCGTTCGAGTAATGGAAGCCCTCCCCGACCTTGAAGCGCAGCGGCAGCATGAGGGCCCGCCGGAGGATCTCGTCGCGCGGCACCGGATCATAATCGCCGCCGAAGTCGGAGCGCAGGCCGGAGGTGTGGGTCAGGAGATGGTGCAGCGTGATGGCGCGCTTGTCCGCGGGGACGTCGGGAAAGAACCTGGTGATGGGGTCGGTCACCTTCAGCCTTCCCTCCGCCTCCAGCTTCAGGATCGCCGCCGCGGTGAACTGCTTGGTGATCGAGCCGATGTCGAAGACCGTGTCGGGAGTCACGCGAATATTGCGCTCGCGATCGGCAAAGCCGTAGCCTTTCTGCAGCACGATCTTCCCGTCCTTCGCCACCAGCAAGGCGCCGCAGAAACCGTATCCTTCCAGCCTCGTCAGATAGTCATCGATTCGCTTGCCGAGTTCTCCTTGCACGACGACTCTCTCCCTCGGGGTGACAGGCGGCGTGGCGCACAACGCCGGCGACGAGGCTAGCCCCGCGCCGAGGAGGAACGCCGGCACCGCGAGAATCCACCGACTGTTCATTGCGAGCCTCCTCCCAGCGCTCGGGATTTCGCCTGCGCCTGCTCGGCTTGCCGCTTGAGCCCGAGGCGTTCGTAGATGCGGGCCAGATCGCCGTAGACCCGCGGAACGTCCTTCTCGATGCGCGCCGCCTGCTCGAGGTGCCGCTGGGCTTCCTCGAAGTTCCCCTCGTGCAGGAACGTCTCTCCCAGGGCGACGTGGGCGCGAAAGTTCTGCGGATCTTTTTCCAGGACTCCCTGGAACTGCGCCACGGCCGCATCGCGCTTCTTGAGCATCAGGCTCACCAGTCCCAATCCGAGCCGCGGCTCCACGGAGCCGGGCTCGATCTTCGCCCAGCGCTCGAAGGCGGGTCCGGCTTCCTGGAATCTCCCTGTCTCGAACAGCAGCGTCGCCAGGTTGCCCTGTGCGATGGGCCAGTCCGGATCGGCGCGCGCAGCGCGCTCGAACTCGACGATCGCGCCCGCTTTCTCTCCCTTCAGCGCCAGCAACGTGCCGAGGCTGTTGCGCAGGATCGGGTTCTCCGGGCGGATCGCCAGCGCTTTCTCGTACAGCGCCTTCGCTTCCTCCAGCTTCCCCTTCTCCTGCAGGCAGAGCCCCAGATTATTGTAGGCGCCGATGTACTGCGCGTCGCAGCGCAGCGCCTCGCGATACGCCTCCATCGCCAGGTCCAGCTCGCCTCGCTTGCGATGGATATTGCCGATGTTGTTGTGCTCGACGGGACTCAGAGGCGCGATCTCGATCACCTTGCGAAACTCTCCGAGCGCGGCTTCTTCCCTGCCGCTCTTCTGCAGCAGCTCGCCCAGCTTGGAGTGAGCCAGGACGAAGGTGGGATCGACCGCGATGACATGGCGCAGGTTGCGCTCCGCCGCTTCGGTCTCGCCGAGCTTCATCTGAATTCCCGCCAGGATGGCGAGCGCGGTCTTGTTGTCCGGCTCGCCCGAGAGGGCCTGCAGGGCGTAGGACCTCGCTTTCTCGAGATCGCCGCGCATCATCCAGGCTCGGGCCAGATTGGCGCGGACCATGGTCCCGGCGGCGCCGCCGCTGTCCAGGACCTTCTCGAAGCTGGCGATGGCGCCGTCCACGTCCCCGTCGTCGAGGGCCATGATGCCGCGATTGTTGTGGGCCGTGAGCTGATCCTCCCCGATGTACCCGAGCGAGCGCAGCTTCTCGACGACGTCCCGATCGGCGGCGGAGGCCGCCTTGGCCTCGTCCGAGGGAGCTTGCCGGATGCCGCCGTAGGAGTCGACCCACGCGACGGCGTGCGCCCGCAGGAAGGAGGGCGCCAAGGCCTCGGTGAGGGGCTGCCCGTCCATGTCGCGCCCGACGGGGAGTCCGTACAGGGCGAGGATGGTGGGGGCGATGTCCAGCACCGAGGCGCCGGAGATCTCGACGCCCGAATTCAGATCGGGGCCGGCGGCCACGAAGATTCCCACGGGAGAATGCCACTCCGCGGCTTTACCCTTCTCGATGGTCGAATCGGAGTTGGGAGGACGATTGTTGCCCGACTTGAAGCCGTGGTCCGAGACCACGAGAATGTCGGCGTCCTCGCCCGCCGCTGCGATGACCTCGCCGAGGAATCGATCCTGGCGCTCGTAGTAGCGATCGACGATCCCTCCCAACAGCTCCATCTCCTCCCTGCGCGTCCCTTCCAGCAGCGGCGGGCGGTATTTCATGAAGAGATGCGAGGTGGTATCGGGCCCCTCGTAGTAGATCATCGCCAGCGAATCTTCCTGGTTCTTGAGACGCTCGAGCGCCACCGCATGGTAGGTCTCCCCCGCGGCGACGACCGTCCGGAAGCGATCGAACAGGCTCTTCTGCTCCGGCGTCACGCGTGAGGGGAATCTATGTCCCGGGAGAAACCATGCAAGCTCCTGGTCGGTCACCTCCGCCGGCACGCGGATGAAGGGTCGAATTTCCTGCATCAGCGACGGGGGGTAGGTCTTGCCCCGGCTCTTGGCGGGGTCGGCGCTCTTCCAATCCTCCTTCAGCGATTCCTCGAAGAGCTGGAACGCCACACGGTCCGTGACGATACTGCCGCGCACCGTCTCGGCGGGCCAGGTCGCCCACCAGGCCACCACGCAGACCTGGGCGCCCTGCCGGCTCAGCAGATTCCACAAGGCGGGGACCTGGCGCATGGCGCTGGTCACCGGGACCAGCTCTCCCGTTTCGCGCGAAGTGACCACGAAATCGACGATGCCGTGGCGCGAGGGCTTGACCCCCGTCGCGATGCTGGTCCAGATGACGGGCGACAGGATGGGACGCAGGGTCTTGAGGTTGGCTCGGACGCCTCGCGCGATCAGCCGCGCCAGGTTCGGCATCCTGCCCTTCTCGAGGAGCGGATCGGCGATTCGCCAGTCGAAGGAGTCCAGGCCCACCAGGACCACCTTCCTCTTGAGAGGCGGCGTTGCGGCTCGAAGGATCTCGCCGGAGGCCTCGCCCACTCCCGCGACCTGGAAGACGCGCAGGGATTCGAGAGACAGTCCCTCGCCGGCCACCGCCTCCTTCAGCGACCCGCGGATCCCGCTGGCAAGCTCGGGATCGCGATTGCGCACCAGATCGTAGGAGACGGATGCGATGCGCTCGGCGGTGCGGTTGCGCAGCAGGCTGGAGAGCCAGGTCTTTTCGAATCCCGGCCCGCGCCGTCGATGCAATTCGAGCACGCGCTCGGGCGGGATCGAGTAGGTGAGCTCCGCCTCGACCTCGACTCGCGCTCCTTCGCGGCTCTTGGCGGCTTCCTTTCCGGTGAGATCCACCCGCAGCTTGGTGGAATGGAGCGGGTACTCGCTGACGCGAGCGACACCTCGGGGAACGAATCGCCACCCAGCATCGAGTCGCCGGGGCTCGCTTCGGAGGAGGGGATAATCGATCACGCGGACAAGATCGCCGGGCTGGAAATGGCGCAACGAGATGGCGAGGTAAGCCGCACCGAGGAGAACGAAGGCCAAGGCGGCCGCGCGTGGGCGGTTCATCACGGCAAGGATACTAGCACACGCTGGAGAGGCCTTATCTGGACTATAATCGGCCGCTCCCAGCCCCGATCACGAGGAGACTTCCCGATGCTTGCGCGAGATCTGCTCGCCTCCGCCGCCCTCGCGGCGCTCGCCTTCCCCGCCCTGGCCGACGAGCCTCCGCCGCCTGCTCCCGGCACGGAATATGTGGAAGTCACGGCGACCCGGATTCCTGAAGAGCCGGACAAGGTTCCTGCGGCGGTGACGGTGATCACGGGAAAGGATCTCAGGAATCGCGGCGCCACCGACATCCGCTCGGCGCTGGCGCTGGTGGCGGGGGTGAGCATCGCTCCGGGCGGCGACGGAGGCCCGGGGGCGGCGGTGCCGGAGATCTGGGGACTGAGAGAATTCGACGCTTTTCTCCTGGTGGTGGACGGCGTGCCCCAGGGCGGCGCCTTCGCGCCGGACCTGGCGATGATTTCGCTCGAGGATGTGGAGCGCATCGAGGTGCACCGCGGCGCCGCCCCGGTGATGTACGGGGCGACTTCGTTCGTCGGCGTGATCCAGATCATCCGGCGCTCCCCGGGGAGCGGGGAGGCGGAAGCAGGCGTCGCCGGAGGCAATCACAGCTCCGGCGGGATCAGCGCGGCCGTCGACCTCCCGTCGTGGGCCGGTTTCAGCTCGCGCATTGCGGCCGATTACGAGAAGCGCGGCTTCGAGGACCCGCGGACCGAGTTTCTCCGCGGCCATCTCCTGTGGCGGAACCAGAAGGCGATGGGAAGCGGCACCAAGTTCCGCATGGATCTCGAGGCGGCGTGGGTGGATCAGGACCCCGCGAGCCCGGTGCCGCGCGAGGGGGCGGTTCTGTCTCCCAACGTTCCTCTCGATTCCAACCACAACCCGGGCGGCGCGACGATGGAGCCCCGCAGGGAGACGCTGACGCTGGGCCACTCGACGCCGTTCGCGTCGGGGACGTGGGACTCCACCGTCTCCTTCACCCTGCGTGACGAGCGGGTTCTGCGCGGTTTTCTGACCGATACCTCCGGAGCCTCGCCCGACGCCGTCGGATTTCGCGAGGAGATCGACCAGACCGAGGCGTATCTCGACACGCACTGGTCCCTGTTGACGCAATCGTCCCTGGAGGTCATCACCGGATTCGACTATCTCCTGGGGCGCGTCAACGCGCACGGGGGCGACTTCAACTACTTCGTTCCTCTCGACGGCTCGAACCCTCCCGACGGAGACTCCCTGCCCTCCCAGTCGGAAGTCCATATCGGCGACGATCGGGATTTCCTGGGGCTGTACGCCTACGCCTCGTGGAGGGCGGCGCCGCGCTGGCGCTTGGACGGAGGCCTGCGCTGGAACTACACGCTGGAGAGCCGCCGGGCTTCGGCGCTCGAGTTCGCGACCAGCACCTCGACCTCGGGCGACGATCGCCGCACCGAGAGCCGGCCCAGCGGAAGCATCGGAGCCGTGTTCACGGCGTGGGAGAAAGGCGGGGACCACGTGAATCTCTTCGCGGCCTACCGCGACACCTTCAAGCCCGCCGTCGTGGACCTGGGCCTCGACGCCGAATCGGAGATCCTCGAGCCCGAGGCGGCGCAGAGCTGGGAGCTGGGAGTCAAGACGCGGACGCTCCATGGGCGACTGGACGTGCGCCTGAGCGCGTTCACCATGGACTTCAGGAATCTGGTGGTGAGCCAGGACGTCGGCGGACTCCCGGCGCTGGTGAACGCGGGGAACCAGCGCTATCGCGGGGCCGATCTCGAGATAGAAGCCCGCCTCCACGAGCAGTGGTGGGGCCGGCTCGGCTACGGCCGCCACAGTGCCAAGTTTCTCGATTACGTCCAGGACTTCGGCGGCGTGCCGACCCAGCTGCGGGGCAACCGGCAGGAGATGTCTCCCGAGGATCTCGCGTCGGCGGGGGTAGTCTGGGCGAGACCCAAGGGCCTTACGGCCCACGTGGAGCTCGAGTACGTGGGCGACCGGTTCCTCAACAAGCGCAACACGGCGCTGGCCGATTCCTATCAAACCTGGTCGGCGGGCGTGGGCTGGCGATCGAAGCTGTGGGAGTTCCGTCTCGAGGGCCTGAACCTCAACGACACCCGGCCACCCGTGTCCGAAAGCGAGCTCGCCGACGCGCAATACTACCTGATGCCGGGCCGCCGCTACTTCTTCTCGGTGCAGCGGAGCTTCTGAAGTATCCGGAATCTTGCAGCGACGCAGCTCTGCGGGCCTGACACCTTCCAAGACTACCCATCCGGGGCCTTGACTCGAAAGCTGGCCAGGGTGTACTTTCCAGTCATACTCCCAGCTCACAAATCGGAATCGGGCGTCAGGACCCGTCTCCGGAGGTGCTCCCATGAAAGCCAGGACGAAGCTCCCGCTTCTCGTCCTCATCATGCTCGCCGTCCTCGTCTTCCTTTCCTCGAGAATCACCATGGCTACCTTGCCGCGAGATCCGGCCCCGGAAGTCGCCTGCCCCTCGTGCGAGGATTTCAATTTCTGCACGATCGACACGTGCGACACCACCACCGGGACGTGCCGGCACGACCCTCGCGATTGCAGTGACACGAGTCAATGCACGATTGACACATGCTCCCGCATCGTAAACGGGGGTTCCTGCGTCCACACCCAGGTGCCGACCTTCACGGACTGCAACGACGGAAATCCCTGTACGACGGGGGATCTCTGCCGGGCCGTCGGCCAAGCCTTCACCTGTATCGGCACTCCCATTCCCTCTGGGTACGCCTGTGACGACTTGAACTCCTGTACCGTCTCCGAGACCTGCAACGATGCGCACGAGTGCGTGGGGACTGCTCTCGCTCCGGGAAGCCCATGCGACGATCAAGACCTTTGCACCTCGGGCGATACCTGTGTCGCCTCGCCCAGCGGACCGCCGGTTTGCCAGGCGGTAGCGCAGGACTGCAACGACGGCAACCCATGCACGGTGGACGGCTGCGACCCGGCGACGGGTCAGTGCGGGCATCCCGCAGTCGATTGCAACGACGGCAATTCCTGCACCGGGGACTCGTGCGATCCGGCGACGGGGGCCTGCGTTCGAACCTTCGTCACCGGGAGCTGCGACGATGGGAATTTCTGCACCCTCGGAGATTCCTGCACGGCGGGAAACTGCGTCGGGGGAGGTCCGAGAAACTGCTCCGACAATGTCGACTGCACTCACGACTTCTGCGACAGCATCTTCCAAGCATGTAACCACTCCATCGACGGAAGCCTCTGCCCGCCAGACGGCATCTGCTACCGCTACAACTGCGAACCCTCCCTCGGAGGATGCGTGAGAACCAATCTGAGCGCGCTGGCGGAATGCGACGGCAACATCTGCACGCTCGATCAGTGCGTCCGAGGATTCTGTCAGAGTCCCCTTGGGTACACCGACTTCCCTTGTGATGATCACAATGCCTGCACGACGGGTGACGTCTGCTCGCAAGGCCTTTGCATCGGAGCTTCTCCTTGCACAGACAGTAATCCTTGCACCACGGAAACCTGCGACCAGGCAAGCGGAATCTGCGGAATCATCAACAACAGCAACCCCTGCAGCGACGGCAATCCCTGCACGATCGGCGACGTCTGCACGGACGGGACCTGCCACAGCGGGACAGGGACAGGCTGTGACGACGGGAACGCCTGCACCACCGACACCTGCTCGGCAACGGGCTGCTTGCACACCGGCGGCACCTGTGACGACGGCACGATCTGCACGATCGACACCTGCAATCCCGCCTTGGGATGCGCGCACGCGCCCAACAATTCCCAGACCACCTGCGGCATGGGATCCTGCCAGAGGACCGTGGACACCTGTGTGAATGGAGTTCCTCAGACCTGCGTGCCGGGAACCCCGGCGGTCGAGTCCTGCAATGGCATCGACGACGACTGCGATGGACTGGTGGACGAGGACCGGGTCCTCGCCGATTGCTCCGTCAATCCCTCTACCCTCAATCTCAATTCTCAGGGAAGCAGCCTCTCTTTCACCTGCAAGCTCCTGGACGGATGCACTCACGAGCCCATCTCGGGCTCGACGGTCAGCCAGGTCTACATCTCGCGAGTGGACAGCGCCGACGATCCAGGCGACGACGTCACGCTTCCCGATCCCTCCACGCTTCCCTGCCCCGATCCCGTCCTTGGGTTTCTCTACGAGAGAGGGATTTCCGAGAACCTCGCGGCGCGCGACGTCTCGAACGCCAACGTCACGTTCAAGTTCAACCAGCCGAGCGACGGAGACTGCGCGACGCTGGACGGGGACCGGCAGGATCTGGCCGGAAGGCTTACCTCGATCCCGGACAACACCACTGCCACCCTTTGCATCTCGGGAAAAACGAACGGCACCGATTTTCAGACCTGCGTGCTGGTCCTGGTGAAGAACAAGGGTCTCAGGTGAGCGGTGAGGAGATTGCTTTGCGGTCTCTTCCTTGCAGGCCTGGCCTTCCCCGCGACGGCGGATCTGCGTCGAGAAACCGAGCCGAATCAACCGGCTGTCTCCGCGCAGCCGGTCGTCCTTCCGGTGAGCGTGGGCGGCGCCATCCAGGCGTCGGGAGACACTGACTACTATGCCGTTCGTCTGGAGGCGGGGCAGACGATCCAGGCGGACGTCCTGGCCCGCGGCTTTCGGGCGGATCAGAACCCCGGCTCCCAGCTGACCGCGGTCCTGGAGCTTTGGGACACCGACGGGACAACTGCGCTGTCGCGCGACGACTCGCAGG
>DASYRY010000287.1:0-5522 GCA_036004025.1 Candidatus Polarisedimenticolia bacterium
CGGCCGGAAGATTGCGCTCCTGGTAGATCAAAGCGGCGTTCACCAGCGCCTTGGCCTCCACGGGGCTCACGGCGATTCCCAGCGGGCGGATACCGGCCTCGCGGCAGGGAGGGATCAGCACCGCCATCCAGCGCTCGGGAGTCGCGGCGCCGAGGATCTCGTCGGCTCGCAGCAACACCGCCGCCTTTTGCACCGCCTGCACCGTCGCCTCCTTGCGCACCTCGAGGAGCGGGCGGCCTCCGCGACGGGCATGGAACAGGAGGACGGTGTCGGGATCGAAGGACTGCTCCAGCTGATAGCGCGCCTTGAAGTTGAGGTTATCGCGGGTCTCGAGCTTCGATTCGACCTCGATCTTCTCGGGCTTCAGGGGATAGTGGGTGACGCGACTCAAAAACGGCGCGTGGAAATGGATCCCCCGGGCCAGGACCATGGGATCCCCGAAGCGCGGGTCGAGCACGGCGGCCTCTCCTCCGCCGACGTAGCTCACGCTGGAAAACATGGCCCCGAGAGCCAGCAGGGCGACGGCGACGACAATTACTTTCTTCATCGGCAACCCGGCTCCTGCCTGTGGAAAAGTGCCGTATCTTAGTCCCCCCTTCCGAGGGGTGTCAAACCCCTTGCGGGGCGGGCGGTTGGAGCGGAAAAGCGAGCGGGGGTCAACGCTCGGGGTCCGGCCCCGGGAACCCTGAGAGGACCAGGAAATCGACCTTCCAGTCGCCCGAGACCCCCTCGCGAATCGCCCCGAGACGCGAAGGATCGTAGGGGAGACCGGAAGAAGGTTCGGGCGAGGGAGGCTCGAGGTAGGGAAGGAAGAATCCGGGCGCGGCGAGCTTGTCGCGGATACCGGGATTCTCGAAGGCTTTTTGGGCCGCGTAACGGAAACGGCTCGAATCGTCCAGGTAGAGCGCGCGCGTGCGCTCCGAGAGGGTTTCCCAGGCGGCGCTCCAGTTCTTGGCGAGAATCGCACGGCGGTAGAGCTCGAAGGCCGCGACACGATTCTGCGCCCGGAAGGGGGCCTTCCCGCTGCGGCCGTAGAGTAAGGCGAGGTTGGTGGAGGCGGCGGAATGATTCGGCTCGCCCTGCAGCGCCCTTTCGTATTCCCGAATCGCCTCCTCGGTCCTTCCCTCCTCGCTATGAATCAAGCCGAGCCCAAAATGCGCGTCCGCGGATTCCGGTCGCGTCTTGAGGGCCTCCCCGAACTCACGGGTGGCCTCCTCCAGCTTGCCTTCGTAGAAAAGCGCCGTCCCGAGGCGCTCCCGCGCTTCGGTGAAATTGGGACGCAGGGAAAGCGAGCGGCGGAGCTCCCGGATCCCCTCCGGCGTCTTGCGGGCGGAGACGTAGGCCGCGCCGAGGTTGAAGGCCACCTCCGGATCATTCGGGGCGAGGCGGGCGGCCTCCTGAAGCTCCTTCTCGGCTTCCGGGAACCGGCTCAGCGACACCAAGGCGATGCCCAGATTGATTCTCGCCTGGACCAGCTCCGGCTGCAGCTTCAAGGCCACCCGGAACTGGAGGATCGCTTCCTCGAAACGGCCCATCGCCTGGTAGGCGCTTCCCAGGTTGTAATGGGCCCTCGGATATCGCGGATCCTTGCGCACTGCCTCCTGCCACTCTCGCACCGCTTCGTCGCCCCGCCCGGTCTGATAGAGAAACGCCGCGAGGTGATCGCGGATATCGGCGCGGGCCGGAAGGCGCCGGACGGCGTCCCTGAAACTCTTCTCGGCCTTAGGGTTTCCCTGGGCCTGCAGCGCCAATCCCAGGAGATCCATCGCCTCGCCCGATTCGGAATCGTTCCTGAGCAATTCCGACGCGAGATCGTAGGCCCGCTGGATCTCTCCATGCGCGAGCGCTTCCTGGGCGGTGCGCAGTCGAGGATCTTCCTTGGCTCCCGGGCAGGCGAGCATCAGAGCGAGGGGAAGCAGGCAGGCGCGCAGGAATGGTTTGAGGCTGGAGGAGGAAGGCGTCAAAGGCTCTCCGTTGGGCGAGCCGCCATTCTTCGAGAATCCCTTCGGGGTGTCAAGCCTGCGGCGATGTGCTTGAATGCGCCCTCGGGGATCTCGAGGGAGGACGCATGGCGGAAGGAACTCTGCCCATCGTGGTGGTGGGGGCCGGCGCCGCGGGAATGATGGCGGCGATTTTCGCGGCCGAGGGGAGCCGCCCGGTGATGCTCCTGGAGGCCACCCGGGAAGGAGGCCGGAAGATCCTGATCAGCGGGGGAGGGCGATGCAACGTGCTCCCCGAGATCCTGGAGGCTTCCCGCTTCGTCACCTCTTCCTCCACGCACACCGCGCGCGCGATGCTGATGGATTGGCCCCTGGCGGAGCAGCGCCGCTTCTTCGAGGAGGATCTCGGGATCCCTCTCGCCCTCGAGGCTGAAAGCCGGAAGCTCTTTCCAGTCTCCAACCGCGCGCGCGACGTCCGCGATGGCTTGCTCTCTCACGCCAGAGGGCGAGGCGTGGGGACTCGCTTCGGAGCGAAGGTGACCGGATTGGAGCCGCCCGGCGACGGCCGGCCCTGGCGCCTGGGGCTCGCGCAAGGTGAATCGATCGAAGCCGCTGCGGTGGTTCTGGCGACGGGCGGGCTCTCGGTCCCCACCACGGGCAGCGACGGGACCGGCCTGGCGATCGCCGGAGCGCTCGGGCATCGCATCCACCCGACCTATCCCGCGCTCACGCCTCTCCTCTCCGATCCGCCTCGCCACGCGCATCTCGCCGGAGTTTCCTTGAACGTTACCCTCGAGGCGCCGCATCCGGGGGGACGGCAAGCGAGCGAAGGCGGCTTCCTTTTCACCCACAAGGGATACAGCGGTCCTGCGGTGCTGGATCTGTCGCACCTCGCCGTCCTGTCGCTGCGGGAAAAGGGAGCCCCTCGGGCCATCCAGGTGCGCTGGTGCGAGCTGGGAGAGAAGGAGTGGGAGGATCTCCTCCGGGAGGGCTCGGGCAGGGTCGACTCGATGGTGCGGCGCCGGCTCCCGGACCGTCTCGCGGCGACGCTGATCTCCGAGGCGGGAGTGCAAGGCTCCATGCCGCTCTCCCAGCTGCGCCGCGCCGACCGCAGGCGCCTGGTGGAGCATCTGGCGCGCTACCGCCTGCCCTGGACGGGAGAGGAAGGGTACCGCAAGGCGGAGGTGACGGGCGGCGGCGTGGCGCTGAGCGAGCTTCGCCGCATGACGCTCGAGAGCCGGCTGCATCCCGGCCTCTTCCTGTGCGGCGAGATGCTCGACGCATTCGGACCGATCGGAGGACACAACTTCGCCTGGGCATGGGCCACCGGACGCGCGGCGGGCAGGGGCGCGGCGCGCAGGGCCGATGCTAGAATGAAAAACGCATGAACCCCATCGATCGCAGGCGTTTTCTGGCCACCGCCTCGAAAGCGGCGCTCGCCGCCGCGGGCGCGGGACTTTTCTCCAGCGCCTGGGCCGCGCCGGGCAAGCTGGGCGTTCCCGCGGGGCGCTCGGGCGAGAAGATCCGCGGCTTCGCCTTCGAGGAGATCGACTCGTTCATCACGCCGACGGAAAAATTCTTCCTGAGAAGCCACCTCGAGATTCCGCGCCTCGATCCTGCCGCTTTTCGCCTCGACATGGGCGGATGGGTGGAGAGACCCTACCGTCTCACGCTGCGGGAGCTCGCCAGCTTTCCGAAGCAGGAGATGCCGGCCACGCAGGAGTGCTCGGGCAGCCCCGTGGGGGGCGGCATGGTCTCCACCGGGGAGTGGGGCGGCGTGTCGCTCGCCGCGCTCCTGGAGAAGGCGCGCCCCAAGAAAGGTGCCGTGGAGCTGGTGATGGAAGGAGCCGATGCCGGATTGGACGAGTTGGTGCCTATTCCGCTGCAGTACGCGCGCAGCGTCCCGATCTCGGTCCTGAGAGATCTTCCCGGCATGCTCGTGACGTCGATGAACGGAGCGCCGCTCCGTCCGGAGCATGGGTTTCCGCTGCGCGCTTTTCTGCCTGGGCTCTACGGGGTCGGCAACGTGAAATGGCTCGTACGCCTGACCGTGGTCAAAGAGCCCTTTCATGGGTTCTACCAGACGCAACGCTACGTCGGACTCAAGCGGCTGCCCGCGGGAGTGCAAATGCAGGAGATCCTGCGGCAGCGGGTGAAATCTCAGATCGCGCGAATCACCGCGCGGCCGGAAGCGGGCAGGGGGGCCACCCGGGCGACCGGCGCCGCCTGGTCGGGCGGACACGAGATCGTGCAGGTGGAGGTGAGTGCCGACGGCGGCAGGCACTGGGGCAAGGCGGAGGTCGCTCCCGCCAAGAACGCCTATTCCTGGGTCCTGTGGAGCTACGACTTCGTGGCTCCCCCTGGAAGCCACGAGCTGGTGGCCCGGGCCACCGACTCCGCGGGCCGGCAGCAGCCGCCGGACAGGGACCCGGCGAACCTCACCGGATACGTGAACAACTGGTGCCAGCGGAAATCGTTCACCGTCCCGGCCTGATCGCCTCGGCTTTGCCCGATCCCTCGACGACGCGCACGACCCGGTCCACTCCTGGTGAGGGGATTCGGTCCACCTGTCCCGAAGGCCAGCGCACTTCCAGAAGCCCCGACTTGCCGGCGGCTCCCAGCCCGAAGTGGATCATCCGTTCCGACTGCGAGGCATATCCGGAGGAGGAGAGGGCCACGCGGTGGAGCTTGCGGCCGGCGTCGAGTGTGAGCTGCGCGCCGAACCCTTCGCGGTTGGAGCGTGTTCCCTCGAGCAGGACGTCGAGGAAGTGCCGCCCTTCGACGCCATGATTCCTGAAAACCCGTGCCTTCCCTCCCGCCACCGACACGACCAGGTCGCGATTGCCGTCCCCATCCAGGTCCAGGACCGCCGATCCCCGGCCGACGCAGGGACGAGTCAAATCCGGCGCCAGGGCGGAGGTGACGTCCTCGAAGGTACCGTCTCCCCGGTTGCGGAAGATCTGTCCCGGCTCGGCATACGAGAGATTGTCGAAGTAGAGCTCCACGTTGTCCAGCATGTGGCCGTTGGCCTGGAAGAGGTCGAGCCAGCCATCATTGTCGAAATCGACGAAGGCCGCGCCATAGCCCGTCATGAGCTGGGTGGCGCTGGCGATCCCGGAGGCGAAGCTGCGCTCCGAAAAGGTCCCATCGCCGTTGTTGTGGAACAGCGAGGAAGGCTGGAACGAGAGATTGGCCACGAAGATATCCTGGAGGCCATCGCCATCGTAGTCTCCTGCATCCACGCCCATGCCGGAGCGCGCCGTCCCCTCGTCCCCCAGCGCCAGGCCGGCGGCGAACCCCCCTTCGATGAAGCGCCCCTTCCCGTCATGGATGTACAGGTAATTGGCCATTCCGTCGTTGGCGACGAAGAGATCCGGATCTCCGTCCCGATCGAAATCCACGACCACGATGCCGAGCCCTTTTCCTTCGCCATCGGCGACGCCGGCCTCGCGAGAGATGTCGGTGAAGTGTCCTTTCCCGTCGTTGCGATAGAGGCGATCGGGCGACCCGGGATACATCTCGGGTCCGCAGTAAGCGCGGTACCCCTCTTTCACCTCGCCGCAGTACTTGTTCTCCTCGATC
>DASYRY010000288.1:0-7169 GCA_036004025.1 Candidatus Polarisedimenticolia bacterium
AGCTGCGGATTCGAAGTAATCCCGGCTTCTTCTCCTGAGCGGAATCTCGCTTAGGAGGACCCTCCAACGTTCCCGTGGTCCCTACGGTCCATGGGAACTTTTTTTCATCCTCGATTCAAGTGGGTTTCGCCCGATGAGGCGGGGAGCTTGGCGCCCCAGGACCCGGCCCCTCGGGAGCCGGGTCCTGGGTAGTTCTAGGACTCTTATTTGTCCTCGTCTTCCTCTCGATTTCCAGGCATGCGACCCGAGTCCGGCTTGCGGAACGGGTCTTCCGATCCGCGCCCCGGGGTTTCCTGACGGCCACCACCTGGATTCTGTTTTCCGGGATCCTGGCGACCGCCTGTGTCTTGCGGGTTTTGTGAACCCCGTCCGGGAGTATCCTGGCGGCCACCGTCCGGATTCTGGGAACGAGTGTCATCGTCGAACATCGAGCACCTCCTTTGGCCGGATCCTCAATGGATCCGCGATAGGACCTACAAAGATCGGAACCACCGCAGTATGCACCCGATGTTGCGCCGCGACCACGCAAAAGATGCGTTTTCACACTGAGATGCATCGCAGATGGACCTCATAGCCCGACGACTCATGGGAATATCCCGCGACCTAAGGCTCTTATCGCAGGCACCTACGCACATTCCCTTATTGTTACGACGTGGCGAGACTTTTACTCTTTTCGGGTCGGTCCGGTACGCGACTCTGCGCTACCAAGAAACGATCGAGGCCGTTTCCGGGAGGATTCTATTGATGCGTCCACAACCATACCGCCGTCCTTGGGTGGTCCGAGACAAGCGAGTTCCCAACGTCGTACTTCCCCCGAGACAATTTCGCACCTCTTCCCCACCCGGCCTTCCGGCATGGCGGGACAGCATGAGGGCTTTCGCCGGCGCAGGAATGGAGAATTGGCCTCAGCTGCTGCTGGCCGTTGGGCTTCTGGCCTATTTCACCTTCCTGTCTCGATGAAGCGAAACCGTGAGCCCCGGGAATCGTCGGAACCGGGACAAGGGAAACCCATGAAGACCCGTCTGCCATACCTGGCCCTGATCGTCCTGCCTCTGGCCGGGCTGACAATAGGCCGCAGCGCGGCCCTGGAGGCGGGAGATGGCACGCGTTACCGAATCAACGCTGCCCGCAGCCGCTTGACCGCGCAGGTGGCGGTGGGGGGTGTGTTCAAGGGCCTCGGACACCCGCATGTCATCGCCATCCAGAAGTTCCGCGGCGAGGTGCAGGCGAATCCTCGGATCACCGGGTCGGGCTCGATTCGGCTGACGATTGCCACCGGCTCTCTGGCGGAGGTGGGCAAGCAGATCAAGGCGAAAGATCGGCCCAAAGTAAATCGCGCCGTGCACAAGGAGGCGCTCGAAACGGCGAGATTCCCCGAGGCGGTGTTCAAGAGCACCCAGGTCACCGTCAAGCAGGCCGGCCGGCAGCAATACAACGCTTCGATCCGCGGCGATCTGAGCCTGCACGGAGTGACACACACGGTGTCCTTCCCGGCTAAGGTCCGCCTGCAGGGGAGTCGCTTGCGCGCGCAGGGAGGATTCACGCTCCTGCACAGCGATTACGGCATCAAGCGTCTGTCCGCAGGCGGAGGCACCGTCAAGGCGAAAAGCGAAATCACCGTCTCGTTCGACATCGTGGCGGACAAGCAATGACGGGAACCGACGCTCGCGTCATCGACCTGGGCGTGTTCGTCCCGGGCGGGCTGTCGGATGCCCGTGTCGTCGATCTTGGGCGGTTCCCCCGAAGCGCCGGGCCCAAACTTGGGAACGGGCGACCGGCACGATAAGAGGAAGGAGCATATAGCATGGCCCGATATGGCAAGAAGGCCTCAGAGAAGGTAGAGAAGGCGATGCACGAACGAAAGCGAGGGACTCTCAAGAGTGGCCGTTCCGGCAAGAAAGTTACCAGCAGAAAGCAGGCCATCGCAATCGGCCTGTCGGAGGCTCGGAGGGCTGGTGGCAAGGTGCCACGTAAGAGAGGATCGAAGAAGAAATAGCTTCGAGCTGCCCCCTCGTCTCCTACTCTCGCCCGGCGCTCACGCTCTCCGCCCCCCGTTCTCCTGCGAAGCCCCGCTTCGCTGAGCCGGCGGATCCGCCGACGGCAGCAGCACGCTCCCAAGGAAGGCACCCAGTCCCGCGATCGATGTCCACGCTCGAAGCGCATGGAAGCGATTCCACCTGAGGCGCTTCCTCTCCCAGTCACCCGGCAATGCTTCCGCCGTCCACCGCTTGATCTCGTTGTCGATCGGCACCTCCACCAGCAGGGTGTCCAGCAACGTGACGATCATCAGACCGAAGCCCGCCAGCAGAAGGAAGAAGCCGCGGAGCGCTTCGAGGGGTACCGCAGGAGCCTCAGGATCATGAACAGCAGGCAGCCGGGCATCAGGAGGCGCATCGGCATGGCTACGTTCGCGATGATGGTCTTGCCGATGTGAGGGAACTCGGCGGCGCTGAAGGATTCCAGCGAGCGCGTGAGGGTGAACCAAGTGCCCCAGAACACTCCGGTCACCAGCGCAGCCAGCATGATTCCGATGACCTGTGCGATGCGGCCTCGTCATGGCATCGTCTCATCTCGACACCCACGAGGATAACCGACGCGAGAGCCGACTCCATCAGGGAGACTCCCTAGGGATACCTTGTGGACTGGAAGTTGGGGCTATCCGTCTTGGGGAGGGAGCACCGCGGGCCAGCCGATGATCGAGTGAAAACCGATGCTGCTACGGCTGGTGGTCGGGACGCTGAGGAGAAATCGATTGCCGTCGCCGGTGACGTCCTCCAGGACGGGATTCTCCAATTCCGACGGCTCGGGCATGAGAAAGAGGCGGGACGGGGCTCCCGGACGGAAGTCTCCGCCGCTTTGGAGCGGCACCGCCATCACGTAGCCGTCGGGCGCCGCATAAATCAGCTCCTTGCCATCCGAGCGCCAGCGCGGCTGCCATCCGCCGTCGGTGGAGACCTGCCACTGTCCCGAGGTGCCGGCGAGGTTGCGTACGTAGACCTCGGTTCGTCCCGTCTGATTCGACGTGAAGGCCATCCGGTGGCCATCCGGCGAAACTTTCGGGTCATCCTCGGCAAATGGCGTCCGGAGGACGATCGTGGGGTTCCCCTTCTCCTTGTCCGCAAGCAGCATGAGGTCCTGGTCCGTCTGCGGATCCTGCGAGGCGAACAGCACGCCTTTCCCGTCGGGCATCCAACTGCCGATGCTCTTCCAGGTGCTGGACGCGTACAGCATGCGCGTCTCGCCTCCCGAGCTCAACGAGGTGACGCAGAGATCTTGCGTTCCCTTCGGCTGACACAGAAAAGCGACCTGATCTCCGTCCGGCGCCCAGGTCGGCGTCGAATAAAGCCCGCTTTGCTGGGTGAGGCGGAAAGCACGATTGAACTCGAGGTCTCGAATCCAGATATCGTTCAAGGCGTGGGGAGAGTCTCCCTGCACGTACGCGACCTTGCGTCCGTCGGGAGAGACGCGGGGAGTGAGGAGGAACCCGGCGGGACCGAGACTCCCGAGGAGACGCCCCTGCCGATCGTACCAGCGCATCTCCGTGGGGCGGATCGATTCGGGCAGATAGACCAGTGTCCCGTCATCCGAAGCTGCGAACGGAATGAAGTTCTTCGCCTCCCAATAGCTCATCTTGTCGGTGACGATGGGCACGGGTTGCCCGGAGAGCTTCAAGGATGCCGGGTCGAAGCGCCGGGCGTACAGGTTCGCGGATCGGCCGTAGATGATGTAGCCGGGCTGGACGTACAACCCGTTGGACGCATCCTCGATCAGCATGGACGAGCGGCGCTCGTCGAGCGAGCCGAGCATGAGTCGCCCGACGTTGATGCTTCCTTCCGTGCGTCCCCGGGACACGTACAGGAAATGGCGTCCGTCCGGCAGGAACACGGGCCACCGGTGCGTGACCTCGCTCTTCGGGTCGTAGGTGGTCACCGGCTGAGCCTTGCCTCCGTCCGACGAGATCCGGAGGATGGGGGAGCTGATGTTCGGCGCAAAGAGGATGACGCCGGCGCGACTCCAGCTTCCTCCGCGTCCGGAAGGAGCGTCGGCGAGAGTGCGCGGCGAGCCTCCGCGGAGATCGATCGTCTTGAGCTTGTTGTCCGCGAAAAAGCCGAGGGTTTGCCCGTCCGGCGACCAGAACGGATACCAGGCTCCGTCCGTCTCCCGGACGGGACGGGCCGCTATCTCCGAGAGATTCCTCAACCAAATCTGCTTGCGGCCATCCGCCGCGGCACTGACGAATGCCAGCGTCTTCCCATCGGGCGAAAGAGACAACCCGAGCTGATCGAACGGGATGAGGGCATGCTCGGGCGGTGGAACGAGCGTGGCCCGGAATGCCCGCGGAGCCGGCGCCGGTCGAGACATAGTGACGATTCCGAGCAGGATCGAGACGAGACCCAAAAGCGCCGCCACGCCCCAAGCCAGCTTCTCGCGAGTCTTGCGGCGCATTCCGATGGGGGCAGCCACACCCGCTTGCGATCCGGCCTCGGCGATCCAATGGAGCTCCGCGGCGACGTCGCGCGCGCTTTGCCACCGATCGTCGGGATCCTTCTCCAGGCATCGCCGCACCACGTGATCGAGCGCGGGCGGCGTCATGGGCGTCACCGTGGCGATGGGCGCCGGCTGCGATGAGACGATGGCGGCAATGAGGCTGGTCCTCGAATTCCCCTGGAACGCGCGCTTGCCGGTAGCCAGCTCGTAGAGGAGAGCGCCCAACGAAAAGATGTCCGTGCGGGCATCGGCTTCGGATCCCTCGAGCTGCTCGGGCGCCATGTACTGGAACGTGCCGAGAATGGTCCCCTCGGCAGTCAGGGGTCCTGCCTGGGGCATCGCGGTGGGCATCAGCGAGTTGGAACTCGACAAGCCGCTGACCGGCGGCGCCTCTCCCGCCGCGGTTCTGGCGAGGCCGAAGTCGAGCAGCTTGGCGCCCGACTTCGCGAGCATGATGTTACCCGGCTTAAGGTCGCGGTGGACGATTCCCTGGCGGTGCGCGGCGTCGAGCGCGGAGGCCACCTGCTGTCCGACCTTCAGCAGCTCCAGCAGCGGCAGCGGGCCCCGGTGCAGCCGGCTGGCCAGCGACTCCCCTTCGAGAAGCTCCATCACGAGGTAAAGCTGGTCGGGTCCCTCCGCCCCAGCCTGCGCCGAGGTATGGCCGACATCGTACAGGGTGCAGATGTTCGGATGATTCAGGGAGGAGATCGCCTTTGCCTCGCGCTCGAACCGCTGGCGAATCTGCTCGTGACTCGCCAGCACGGCGGGGATCAGCTTGATGGCGACGTCACGATTCAAGCGCGTGTCGCGGGCGCGATGGACCTCTCCCATCCCGCCGGCGCCGAGCGGCCCGACGATCTCGTACGGCCCAAGCCTTGTTCCTGGAGACAGGCTCATCGGCGCAAGGATAGCCGGTTCGAGACCCGCGCACAACGGCCGGCGCGCTCGCTCTATTTCTTCATCTTCTTCTCGAACTCGGCGTGGCGCTGCTGGACTTCCTGCGGAGAAAGGTCCTCTTTGCGAGTGGCGATCCCCCAGTGGTGACCGAAGGGATCCACAATTTTCCCGAATCGATCGCCCCAGAACATGTCGGTCACCGGCATGAGCACCTTCGCGCCGGCAGCCACGGCCCTCTGGAAGACGGTGTCCACGTCGGAGACGTACAGGAAGACGGTACCGGTGACGCAGCCTGCCGACTGCGGCGACTTCGTCCCGGGCGACATCTCGGGAAACTCGTCGGACATGAAGATCATCGAGTCGCCGATCTTGATCTCGGCGTGACCGGTTCGTCCATCCGGGCCGGGCATGACCATCCCGGTTTCGGCGCCGAAAGCCTTCTTGTAATACTCGAGAGCGCTCTTGGTATCGCGCTGGACCAGATACGGTGTGGCGGTGTGGTAACCCTCGGGAATCGGCTTCGCGCTCTTCGTCATCGGGATTCCTCCTTGGCTGGATCTACGTGTGAAACGATGTCGTGACGAGCAGGATCCTACACCCGCCTCCAGCGGAAAGGCGAAGCCCCGCTACTTACCTCTCGCAATTACCTCAGTACACGCACCGCCGGCAGCACGGAGTCTGCTGGATGCAGGCGCAGTTGCCCTTGCCGCAGATCTTGTCGCAATCCTTATCGACGCTGCACTGGGTCGAGCAGCATCCCGGGACCACCTTGTCCGCGTCCCCGCCTGCCAGGAATTGGGAGGCGTCGCTGGCGCATGTGTCGGGCATCGCAGCATCCAACGTAGGGGAGGCGAGGGTCTCGACCTTCGCAGAAGCCTGCGGAGCTTTCGTGAGCGTCGTCATGCCGCCTAGTGCAACCAGCGCCGCGACCACGAGGAAAACGAGGAATCTAGGGTTCCTGGTCATCCGACTTCCTCCTTTATTGTTTTGCCCTGCGTTGAGGAAACGATCATGTCCCGTGCTCGAGAGCTTCGGCTTGAATCCTTCGGCTCGCTCCCTGTCTCCGTGAGGAGATGATGATGTTTGTACGCCTCGGTCCTCGTGCATGTCAAGGCCTGCGCGATCTCCTTGGACCTCGTTCTCTCGATCGGCCTCCTCCCGGCGCGTTTGGGCTCCCCGCACCGGCTCGGCCGGGATTCTGGTTGATCGACGGCTCGCCCGCGCCCGTTCGGCCTCCGGCCTCGCGAGCCAGGAGGGCGAGGAACGCAAGCGCCATCGTGAACGCCGCGATCGCGCATATCCAGGCATAGGGCTCCACGGAATCTCCCAAGTAGGTCAGCCCTTGCTGCTGCTCGAGCTTCCAATTCGCCTTGACGGATCCGATGAGCAGATCTCTGGAAGTGATGCCCCACCCCCCGGGAGGCGAATTCCGATCACCGAACGTCAGGCTCTGGAACCAGAAGTGGATCGCGACTCCGAGGAGTGTGTCGACGAGGAGGCCTGTCCAGGCCAGCCATTTCACCGCCCTGGTCGATTCTCCAAATCGGCCTGCCAGATAGGCGATGCCGAGCACCACCAAAGGCTGGAGCGTGATGTGGACGAGACCCAGTGTGTAGCGCTCGCCCTGCACCGCAATCCCCACGACCAAACAGAAGACCGCGAGGAGCAGCCAGAATGTCCGCTCCGAGCTTTGCTTCGGGAGATGCTTCGTTCGCGCTCCGAGGAGTCCGATGACGACGAGAACCGGACCCAGACAGCCGAGCGCGAACGGTAGATTGAACTGG
>DASYRY010000289.1:0-6485 GCA_036004025.1 Candidatus Polarisedimenticolia bacterium
GGTGGCGCCCGTGATACACGCGAATCTCTTCGGGAGGGATCCGCTCCATGGCGTCCACGGCTCGAGCGTAGTCGTCCACACGGATGAAGTGCTCCGCCACGGCGTCGTAGTAAGTCCCCACCGCCGCGTGCTTCATCTTCACTTCCTCGATGAACTCCAGCACCACGTCGATCCTCCGCGGGTGGCGGCGAAGAATCTTCTTCACGCATTCGCCGGCGTCCGTATCCCGCGAAGCTCCGAGGAGCAGGCGCGAATACTCGAAGAGAAGATTCTCGCTGTCGGGCTGCTTGGCGAGGGCTGCCTCGAGTGTGGCGATCGCTTTGTCGAGCTTTCCCTCTCCGGCGAGGGTCCGAGCCCTCTCCAGGGCCCGCGCCTCGGGTCCCTGAGTCAGGGACTTGAGCAGGGAGACATCCGGAAGCTTCATGATGCGCTTACCCCAAAGCTCAATCGATCAAGGAGTTAGGTCTTCCGCACGGAGGAAAGGGCCCCCGCCGGACCAGGGAAAATATATGGGTGGAGGCGCGGATTTCAAGACGCATTAGTCACTTAGGTGAGGCTTGACTCAGATAGGGGGTCTCGGTATATTGGCGCCTCTCAATTTCAAGAGACTGATTTTTCTTCCTGGAGAAAAGTCTCTCTCCTCTCGGAGAAGGAGAAGTGATGCGGGGGAGTGCGGGGTTCGGCCGCAGGCTGGCGGCCGCGGCGTTGGCGGTATCCTTGAGCGGCATCCCGATCTGTTTCGGCCAGAACCTGCGATTCTCCGGGAGCTTGACCGGCCGGATCTTCCTCGCCGACGGCGTCACACCTCGTGGCGGAGTCGTCGTCAAAGCCGCCAACCTGAACACATCGCAAGTCTTCGAATCGACGCAGACCGATAAGTCTGGACGCTATGCGCTGCCAAGCCTCCCTTCGGGGCAATACCAGGTCGCGGTGGCGGCGGGCGAGGGTCTCTACGTGAATCCTGACAGGATTCCCGTGATGCAGGGCAGGAAGACGCTCTTTTCGCTGGCCCTCAACCCTCGGAGCCAGAATGATCGCCAAGAGCCTCCTCCCGAGCCGCCTCCTCAGGAGCCGCCCGCCACCGAGCCTCCCGCGACGGAGCCCCCGCCAGCGGAAGCCCCGCCTCCGGAGACGCCGCCGGCGGAGACTCCGAAACCCGAGGAGAAGCCCAAGAAGACTCCCGCCGAGGACGCTGCGGGAAAGGGCAAGAAGAAGGGGAGCGGCTTTTGGAGGAGCGGTTGGGGTGTCGCCGTCGGCTTGGGTGGGGGCGCGATCGTGCTGGGTCTTCTGGCCGATTCGATCGCGGGGGACAGCAGCCCCGTTCCCGAGCCTCCGAGCGCGAGCACTCCCTGATCTCGTCCGTCCAGGAACCAAGTGCGCACAAGGGCCCGGCACCTCGGGCCCTTTTTCTTGTCGGTCCCAAGCCCAGCCTTGACTCCCGCGGAATCGTGGGGCTAATGTACCTTCTCCGGGGTGCCTGTCCATTCCTTCTCGGGAGGACGAATGAAAGCCAAGGAAATCATGACCCGAGACCCCATCACCTGCCTGCCGCAGACTCCCATCGAGGATCTCTGCGAGACGCTGCGGCGCGAAAACATCAACGGCGCGCCGGTCGTGGATGAAGCGGGGAAGCTGGTGGGAATCGTCTCTCAGGACGACGTGATCTTCCGGAAGGTGACGCCGAACGAAGACGTTCATCCGCCCCGGGACATCAAGGATCTTTTCCAGCGCGGCTTCGCCTCCATCGCGGAAAGCGACGCGGGACCCCGCTGTGTGGAAGACATCATGACCCGGGAAGTCATCTCCGCCGATGAAGAGACTCCCGTGGAGCAGCTCTGCCGGACGATGTGGGAGCGCCGGATCCACCGCATCCCGATCACCCGCAACGGCAAGCTGAGCGGCATCGTCTCTTCGCTGGACCTGTGCAAGATCATCGCCGCGGGCCGGGTCAACCTCGCCCAGTAGCCCGCCGTCCGATCGCATCCTGAAACAATCGGCTTGGCTCCCGATGGCCACATGCTCCCTCATGGCCAGCACAGGGCTGGGCGATATCCTGCTCGCCGGGACGGTATAATCCCCGGCGTCCGGGGGGCAAGCCGTGTTCTACGCGATCTTTCGGACCTTCCTCACCTTCTGTCTGCGGATCATGTACCGTAGCATCGAGGCGCCGGGCCTCGGCTCGCTGCCGGACCGGGGGGGCGTGCTCCTCGTGGCGAATCACGGCAACGCGCTGATGGACTCGCTCTTGCTGCTGGTTCTCATCCCGAGACCCATCACCTTCCTTGCGAAGCATTCGCTCTTTCCGATGCCGCTCATCGGTTTTTGCCTGAAGCGCATCGGAGGACTTCCCGTCTATCGCCGCCAGGAGGCGCCGGGTGAGTCCCAAAAGAACGAGCAAACCCTCGATGCCTGCGGGACGATTCTCGCCGACGGGGGAGTAGTCTGCCTCTTCCCTGAGGGAAGAAGCCACGACGAGCCGAAGCTGCAGGCCCTGCGCACCGGCGCGGCGCGAATCTACGTCCGGGCCGCAGGCTCCGGAGCCACGAGACCCATCATCGTCCCCGCGGGGATTCACGTCGAGGCCAAGCAGACTTTTCGCTCCCGAGTGCTGGTCGTCTTCGGGAAGCCGGTCCCCACGGACGACCTCCTGGAGGAGGGCCGCGAGCCGGGCCGCGTGGTCACGGAGCTGACTCGCCGCATGGAGGCGAGCCTCCAGGAGCTGGTGCCAGGTCTCGACACCTGGGAGGAGCTGCAGTTTTTGCGGGACGTGCGCGCGCTATTCCTGGGGAGGCGCGACGTGTCGCTCTCCGTGGAGGCCGTATCCCTGAAGCGCTTCATCCAGGCCTATCACTTCTATCGTAAGACGGAGCCGGAGGCGGTGCTGGAGATTCGCAGGAAATGGAAGGCCTACCGGCGGCAGCTCCGGCGGTTCTCGCTGGCGGAGGAGCAGGTGGACCTCGCGCAAGCGCCCGTGCGCGCCGCGCGCTTCGTGATGCTGGCGGCCGCCGTCATCGTGGGCGTCATGCCGCTCGCCCTGGTCGGAATGATCACCCACTATCCGCCCTACCGGATCTGCGGCGCCCTGGAGCGCCGCTTCAATCGATTCCCGGATCTGGCCGCGACTTTCAAGCTCGTGGCGGGAGTCGTCCTCTTTCCGACGGTCTATGCGATTTTCGCCGCGCTGCTCGTCTGGCGGCTTGGATGGAAAGAGGCGATCCTGGGAGTGGGGCTGCTCCCCCTGTGCGGCTGGGCGGCGCTGAGAGTCGCGGAGGAGCGCAGGCGACTGCGGGAGGCGATCGGAGCGCTCTCGCTGGCCTTCACCACGCGGGGTCGGGCGCTGCAGGCCATCCGGCGCCAGCGGGAAGAGATCCTCGAAGGCGTGGCCGCGCTCCTGCGCGAGCGCCCCCCCGAGGCGTCGGCTCTTCGATGAGCTCTTCCTCCCCGTCTCCCGGCTACGCGCGTTACGTCCTGGCTTTGTTGACCCTCCTGAACCTTCTCGACTACGTCGATCGTTACATCATTGCCTCGGTCGGCTCGCTGATTCGAAGGGAGTTCGAGATCTCGGACGCGAGATTCGGCCTCTTCGGGACTCTCTTCTTCCTCGTCTACCTCCTCACGGCTCCGGTGTTCGGCTATCTCGGGGACCGGTTTCCACGCCGGGCGGTCATGGCGCTCGGCGCCATCGTCTGGAGCCTCGCGACGGCCGGCGCGGCCCTGGCGCCGACCTACCTCTTTCTCCTCCTCTCACGAGGATTGGTGGGGATCGGCGAGGCCTCCTTCGGAACCCTCTCGCCCCCCTTTCTCGCCGACTACTACGCGGTAGGGAAACGGGCGCGCGTCATGGCGATCTTCTACGGCACCATCCCCGCGGGGGCCGCGCTGGCCTACCTCCTGGCGGGAAGACTCGGAGAGACCCACGGCTGGCGCTTCTGCTTCACCCTCGTGGGGCTTCCCGGTCTGCTGCTCGCGCTGCCGATTTTTTTCCTGCGGGAGCCGGTCCGCGGCGGCATGGATGGGGAGAAACAGGCGAGCCCTGAAACCCCACGCCATGACGCAGCCGAAGAGTTCTCCTACCGCAAGCGGATCGCCCACGTCCTGGCCTCCTATCGTGAGCTCATCCGGAGCCGCTCCTACCTCTTCACGAACCTGGGATATGCCGCGCTCACGTTCGCCATCGGGGGGATGGCCTTCTGGATGCCGCGCTATCTGGAGACGATCAAGGGGGTTTCATTCGCGGAGTCGAACGATCTCACCGGCAGAATCGTGGCGATCTCCGGATTCGTGGGGACGCTCGCGGGCGGGTTCGCGGGAGATCTCGCCATGCGCTGGACTCGGCGCGCCTATCTTCTCTTGTCCGGCATCGGCGTCCTGGCGGCGATCCCGTTCGCCCTGACGGCCATCGTCTCGCCGCGCAGGGCCATCTTCGTTCCGTGCCTGGGGGCTGCGGTCTTCTTTCTTTTCGTCAACACGGGACTGCTCAACGCCGTCATCGTCAGCGTGAGTGCTCCCCATTTGCGCGCCACGGCCGTGGCTGCCAACATCGTCATCATCCACATCCTTGGAGATGCCCCGTCGCCGTATCTGATCGGGGCGGTATCGGACCTTTCCTCGCTGCAAGGAGGCATCCTGCTGGCGGTGGTCGCGATGCTGATTTCGGGGGTCCTGCTTTTGTGGGGCTCGCGCTGGCTCCCGGGAGACCTGGACCGGATTGCCCATGCGGGTCGGGAGGGGGCGGCATGAGACCGCCGGCGCCCGTCATGGAGAGCCTGTCGGTGCCGAGCGCGCGGCGGCGCTCCGCTCGGGAGACAAGGTCGAATACCTGGGAAGAATGCTGGCGGCGCTCTTCGCGCCGCTGGGAAAGATTTGCCCCGAGTCTCTCCGCCGCGACGGGGTGGAGAATCTGGAATCCGGGGCGCTACGGTGAGCCTTGGCACTCGCTGTTCCGAAGCACCTACCCTCTCTTGCCCCGCCCGATTCTGATCTTCGGGCTCAATCCGGGTCCCTATGGGATGGCGCAGACCGGAATTCCATTCACCGACATCAAGCGCCTGCGCCAGAAGCTCCCCGACCTGGCGGCGCGCATCCGGCGCCGCTACGGCGAGTGCGAGATCCCCGGGCTCGCTCCATCGAGCTTGCGCCCGTTCCTGACGCGCAGCTTCGAGTCCTCCTCCGTCAGATTCTATCGGTTCCTCGACCTGGGATGGGAGTGCGCGGAGGAGGGATGGAAACACGTGGCGGTGGCGAACGCCTGCCCTCTCCTGTTCGTGGAACCTGCAAGTCGATCCAACCGGACGCCCGCCGATCTCCGTCGAGCGGCGTCGCGCGGAATCCGCAATGACCTCAGGGCGCGCGAGCTTTGCCAAGCATGCACGCGTCTGAGATGTCTCGCGGCCCACGAGGCGGAGCAAGCCTTGGATCCCCGGGGGGTGATCCTGCTCGGCAAGGACGTGCAGCGGGCGCTTGCGGAGAGCTTCGAGGGAAAGCTTGGAAGGAACGCCGTGGTGCACTGGGAGCATCCCGCCCGGGCGGTTCCCGAGCGCTGGGCCAGGGGTCTTCTCGAGGAGCTGCGGGGTCGCGCCTGGAAGTGAAAAAAAGGGGCTCCGGTCTTCGTCTTGCCGGAGCCCCTTCCATTTTTTACGAGGGCGAAAGGATAAACCTCAGAGCGAGGCGTCCTCCTCCTCTTGGAGATGGGCGGCCTCGAGGGCCCGCTGGATCCCTTCTCGCGCGAGCTCCATGGCTTGGCGCACTTGCCGGCCGACCTCTGCCTGATCGATCCGGGCAAGCTCGGTCTGTCTCATCGCCTGCTGAATCTGGCGCTGGATTTCGTGGCGATGCTTCATCACTTCTTCCATCGCCTTCTCAATCTCCACGCGACGCTGGATGTCCTGATGGCTCATGGCCTCGTGCGCCTGGCGAAGCGCCTTTTCGATCTCGATCCGTGAATCCTCGGGCAGTCCCTCGGGCTCCAGCGCCTCGAAGTCATGGTCATCGTCGTTGTCTTCGAAGAAAGACCCTTCTTCACCCCCCGGCAGAGCCAGGGATCCCCGGCGCCCCTTCGGACCGGGTCGCTCCGCGACCTCCACCTCCAGTGTCTTCTCCGATCCATCCCGGACGATCTTGACGGTGACTTGGTCGCCCGGCTCCTTGTCTTCCAGCGCCTGGCTGATGTCGCCGCGGTCCGCGATGCCCTTGCCGTCGACCGCGATGATCACGTCACCGGCTCTCAGACCCGCCTTCCCCGCGGGGGTATCTTCCTCGACGCGGCTCACCAGGACCCCGCGACCGCGCGGCGCTCTGAAGTAGCTGCGCAGCTCCTCGGTCAGCCCCTGAACCCGGACCCCGAGGTAGGTGCGCGAAAACATTCCCATGGAGCGCATGCCAGGGAACCCCTCACCGTCACCGGGAGCGAAACCGTGGAATCCCTGTCCGTCGCCCCACAGGTGACGAGGCGCCTCGCCCAGCGTCGCGGTCATGGACTTCTTCCT
>DASYRY010000290.1:0-2856 GCA_036004025.1 Candidatus Polarisedimenticolia bacterium
AGGATCCTCGTGCCTGTTATGCGACAGGCCTCTGGCCGGACCCGCGATGTTAGTGCGAGGCAGCTCCCGACGGATGACGACCATGACGGCGGGCCCCCGCGGCTCGATCCGCGAATATCAGCTTGATCAACCGTCGATACATCCCGCTCGACCGTCGCCTGGTCTGCCCCGCAACCACGCATCCCGCCCGGGCTGACTTGACGGGTCGTTCCATATCAACAGGTGGAGAGTGGGATCTGCGCCGGAAACCCCACTTGCGGAGCAGGCCGGGCGTCTTGGGGAAGGATCCTTCAGGGTTTTGTTGTCTGAGGCGAAATGCCGAGGGCCACGAGACCGTACTTGGGGACCGCCATAACCAGCTCGTCGCCCGGGCGGCCGTCCAGGTTTTCCATCGCCACTCTGAGCTTCCCCCAGTTATTGGTGATCGCGAGGACAAGGAGCGGCGAGCCGCCCTGGGTGTAGACCGCGACGACCCCTTTGTTCGAGACGAGGATGTCGTTTCTGCCGTCGCTGTCCAGGTCGTGGCGGATGTCCACGGCGGTGTCGTCGTCGACGCCGAAGACGTCGAGAGTACCGCCTTCCTCCTGGGCAATTCTTCCCTTCAGGATTTCCCCGTCCCGTACCTTGAGCGTCATGCCCTGGAGAAGTCCGTTGGCGCCCAGCGCTCGAATCCCGGCCCGGGTCTGCGCCATGAGAACCCCGGAGGGGTCAGGAACCACTGATTGGAGGGAATCCAGCGCGGGTGTCCTCCAGAGAACGCCCGGCAGCGCCTTCCTCGCAACGATGGAGACGCCGTCGTGGAGCACGATTTCCAGGGAACCGTCCTGATTCAGGTCCATGACGCCATCAACCTGTACGAGTCCCTCGGTGGCGATGTGCATCCAGTATTCCTGCCCCGCCGCGTCCATGACCGTGACAGTATTTCCCTGCGCCATGATCCACTCGTTCTTCCCGTCGCCGTCCAGATCGGCCCCTCCCAGGAATTGCAGCCCCGCGGCTTCGAGCGGCGCATCGCCGAGCAGGCTTCCCGAGGCCGAGTAACGGACAAGATGGGATCCGGTCGCGACCCCGATCTCCGCCGGATGGTCCTTCGACGGCGGAGCGATGGCGAGCGCTTCCGCACCCGACTCCAGCGGCTCCTTCCAGAGGAGGCCGAAATGGGGCGGCGCCTTCTCCACGGTCCAGAGCAGCGGACCCTGAGTCGGCTTCCCCGCCAGTAGATCGGGGAGGCGGGCTTCCATGCCCTTTCCCAGGTCGTCGGTGTAATCGTCTCCGGGCACTCCCGCCAGGATTCCCTGCCGATCGATCACATAGATGGCGGCCGGATGAGTCTCATATCCCTGCGGCTCCTTGGGGCCTCCCAGCAGTACCTTCGCGTGGATGCCGCGCTTCTTCAGGAATTCAGGAATCTTCGAGCGTGCGGATGGGTCGTCCGTGTCAACGGCGAGCAGAACAACGCCTTCTTCCCTATGCCTTTCCTCCACGACCTGCAGCACCTGCAGGTGTCTCGGGCAGCCTACTCACCAGGTGGCCCACGTCATCAACAGGACCACCTTGCCGCGGTACTCGGAGAGGCTGACGGTCTTGCCGTCCAGGTCCTGGAGACTGAAATCGGGCGCAGGCACTGGGTCGGCCCGGACCTCAGTCACCGGCGGGGGCGGGACCTTCAGATCGTCCCGGAGCCTTCTCAAGGACGGGAGGAAATCCCCGCGGACGGCTTCGGCGCCCGTGATTCGGCCCAGCCGGTCCAGGGCCGCCGTCCTGTTCCCGAGGCGGGAGTAGGCGGCGGCCAGAGACAGATTGAGCCGGTCCAACAGATCTATGGCGGCAGGCAGTCTCCCGCGTTCCTTGCCTTGGCGGTCACGGAGGAAGATAAACCCGCCCGACTGCTTCAGAGTCACCTCGGCCTCCTCGAGCTTCTTCACGGCCCCGCCCACGTCGCCGGCTGCCAGAAGGACCCGCCCCTCCAGCACCGAGACGTGACCCGCCTCAAGATCGATTTGCTGGCGGTCCCTCCTTCGCGTCCCCGGATCTGAGGTCACTTCGATCGTCCTGCGCCTCCGCTCCAGCGCCTCCCGGTTCCAGCCTAGGAGCCTCTCTGCGCTCTCCGTGGGAAGGCTGTATTTGAGATAGTACCGCTCCACCAGATCCGCCGCGAGGAAGGCGTACTCATCCGATTCTTTCAGCCTATTCGTCACCAGTCTTTCGTAGAGCTGGGCCACCTGGGCCGGATCGTAGTCGCCCGTTTCCAGATAGTCGCGGGCGAGAATCGAGAGAAGATCCTGCGGCTCCGGGTAGTCCGGGTGTTCCTTCAGAAACGCCTCGCACTTGGCGATCCGTTCCGGGCCCCGAGGTGCTTCCAGCGCATCTTCCGCGATTGTCTTCAACTGTCGCCAGGCGTCGAGGGTCTTCGCGGTGGAGGCCTGCGCTTTCGCGACTCCCGGCGTGGTTACCAGGAGCGAGATTGTCAAAAGGAGAAAGGGAAAGCGAATCCTGAGGCGTCGGGAAGGTGACATCGGACCCTCGTGAGAAGCGGGAATCACGAGAACAAATTCGACCCTGGCGCTTTTGACGCTAGCGCATCCGTATTACCGCCGTCAATAGCCATTCAACGGAATTGAATTGTCCCACGTCATGCCCATCGCACACGTCACCATGATTTCCTCCAGAAATCCCTGTACTGGTCCCGCGAAACTATGCGGGGCATTTTGGCCAGTTCCGTGGCTTGAAAGACCCGGTTCGTCCTTCCGATCTGTCTAGGGTCCAAGTGCACGCCTAGGACGAACTCCAAAAAGTTCGTACTACTGATCCACCTGGGGAGCTAAACGTATCCCTCCCTCGGACCGGCGGGTCTCT
>DASYRY010000291.1:0-7615 GCA_036004025.1 Candidatus Polarisedimenticolia bacterium
AAGGTCGACTTTTCCAAGAGCGCCATCGCAAGCGTAAAGAAGAGGGAGTGAGCACATGCCGCTGAAGTGGCGCTGGGTCATCATCGCATGCGTAACCCTCCTGGCCTTCTATCTCTGCTATCCCCTTCAAGAAAAAATCAAGCTCGGGCTGGATCTCAAGGGCGGGATCCATCTGGTCATGCGGGTCAAGACCGACGATGCCATCAAAGCTTCCACGGACCTGGACCTGGAGACGCTGCGCAGCGAGCTGGGCAAGAAGGGCGTCACGCTGGAGAAGGCGGAGTCATCCGCTCCGGGACGGATGCGGCTCGTGGGCGTCGACTCGGCGAAGGTATCCGTGCTGCAGGATCTGGTCTCCAGCCAGTTCTCCGCCTACACCGCCTCCTCGCGCGGCAGCGGCGAGTACGAATTGACGATGAAGCCCGCCAGGATGAAGGAGATCCGCGAGTCTTCACTGCGCCAGGCCCTCGAGACCATTCGCAACAGGGTCGACAAGTTCGGCGTGGCGGAAAGCGTCGTGCAGCAGGTGGGTTTCGCGGGGGCCGGCGACGAGCGGATTCTCGTCCAGCTGCCCGGAATCCAGAATACGGAGCGCGTCAAGGAACTGATTGGATCTCCGGCCTACCTTGAATGGAAGCTCGTCAGCATCCCTCCGGGTTATCTGGCGGACAACATCCACTCGATCCTCCCGGCGAGCCAAGAGAAGATTCAAACCCTGTTCGGCGGCAATCTTCCCGAGGATACCGCTCTCTTTCTCGCCGAGAAGCAGCCGTCCGGCGAAACACTTTACTGGCCGTGCAAGAAGGCCTCTCCCATCACCGGGAACGATCTCAGGGACGCCCGGCGTGACGTCGGTCGGCTGGGCGACGCGGTGGTCCAGTTCAGGCTCACCGCCGACGCGGGACAGCGATTCGAAACGCTGACCTCCTCGAATGAGGGACAGCTCCTGGCCATCTTGCTGGACAAGAAAGTCATCTCGGCGCCGCGGATCAACGCGACCATTCGCGATTCGGGGATCATCGAGGGAAGCTTTTCGGTCGAATCGGCGGAGGATCTGGCCATCAAGCTCCGCTCCGGCGCCCTGCCGGCGGGAATGGAGCTCCTCGAAGAGCGCACGGTCGGGCCGTCTCTGGGCTCCGACTCCATCCGTCAGGGTATCGTGGCCTCGGTCCTCGGCGCCATCCTCGTCGTCTTGTTCATGCTGATTTACTACCGTCTGGCGGGAGTGAACGCCAATCTGGCGCTGGGACTGAACATCCTGCTGCTCCTGGGCGCGATGGGCTACTTCCGCGCGACGGTGACTCTGCCGGGAATCGCGGGAATCGCCCTGACCATCGGCATGGCGGTGGACGCCAACGTGCTGATTTTCGAGCGCATCCGTGAGGAGCTCCGGCTCGGGAAGACGGTCAAGGGCGCGGTAGCCAGCGGGTTCTCGAAGGCGTTCAGCACCATCGTCGATTCCCACGTCACCACGCTTATCGCGGCGCTCTTCCTGTTCGGGTACGGCACGGGGCCGGTGCGGGGCTTCGCGGTGACCTTGTGCATCGGCATCGTGGCGAACTTGTATACCAACATCTTCGTCTCGCGCGCCCTGTTCGACGTCTACCTGAGCGTCCGGCGCGTGGACACCCTGAGCATTTGACGTCCGCATCGGAGAACTCGCCGTGAAGCAGTTCCACCTCCTGACCAACACCAATTTCGACGTGATGGGGAAGAAGTTTCTCTTCATCGGAATCTCGTTAGCGGCGGTGGCCGTCAGCCTGTTCGCGCTGTTCACGCGCGGCCTCAACTGGGGGGTCGACTTCCGCGGCGGCACCGAGGTCCGAGTCCGTTTCCTGGAAGAGCCCTCCGTCGAGAAGGTGCGCAGAGATCTGGAGGCTCTTGCAATCGGCGAAGTGGATCTTCAGCGCATCGGGAAGCCTGAGGACCACGAGCTGCTCATCCGCATCGGGCAGAGCAAGGAGGCGAAAGCGGAGGGCGGGTTGATCGGCTCCGGGGACGTCTCCCAGAAGGTCCTGGCCGCGCTCGCGACCCAAGAGGATCGACAGCAGGCCGCAGCCGGCAAGATCGACCTGAACCAGGCTAGCGCGGGCTCCCTGGAGACCTGGTTGACGAGTCGAATCGAGTCCGCCCGGCAGGCGGGCACGCTTCCCGCCGGCGCGAGCGTGGACGCGCGAGCCTCCGCGGAGGCGGTCGTGGCAGCCCGGGACGCGAAAGGTGGAATCTTTCGATCCTCGGGGGATCTGCAGCGCATTTCCACTCTTTCTCCCGCGGTCCAGACCCTCTTGAAGGAGGGGACCTTCGTCGGGCAGACCTCGGCCCGAAGCGTGGAGTATGTCGGCCCGAGCGCGGGGCGGGATCTCATCCGCAAAGCCACCTGGGCCGTCGTCGGCTCCAACGTCGGAATCCTCATCTACATCTGGATCCGCTTCCGGTTCATTTGGGGCATCGCGGGGGTGGTCGCCTTGTTCCACGACGTCATCGTGGCCATGGGAGGACTGGCCTTGACCCAGAAGGAATTCACCCTTCCGGTGGTGGCGGCGCTCCTGACGATCGTCGGCTACTCCATCGCCGACACGGTGGTGGTCCTGGATCGCATCCGCGAGAATCTTCGCCACCATCGGACCGCGGATTTCGAGCTGGTCGTCAACGCCTCCATCAACCAGACGTTCAGCCGAACCATCCTGACGCAGTTCACGGTCCTGCTGTCCACCACCGCATTGTTTCTGTTCGGCGGAGATCGCTTGAACGCCTTGTCGTTCACGCTTCTGGTGGGCTTCATCTCCGGCGCCTACTCCTCGGTCTTCGTCGCCAGCCCCATTCTGGTGCTGCACCAGCGCTGGTGGGCTCAGCGTCGCCGCCGCGCGTGAGGTACCGCGCGTTGCAGCCCATCGCTCCGTAAGCTATCCTTAGAGCATACTGTCGCTTGTGCGGGGAAGCGCCCTCCGCGCGGAGGCCTGTCCCGCAACGGGATCCGCAGCCTTGATCCGCATCGAAGATATCCAAGAAAAGGTTCTTACCTACCTCCCCGACGCGGACCTGGAGTTTCTCCGCCGCGCTTACGTCTTTTCAGCCATGGAGCACCGGGGCCAGGTGCGCTCTTCCGGGGAGCCCTACCTGAATCATCCTCTCGAGGTGGCCTACATCCTGGCGGATCTGCGCCTGGACCTCACCTGCGTCGTGGCGGGCCTGCTTCACGACGTCATCGAGGACACGCTGACGACCCGCGAGGTCCTGGAAGAGTACTTTGGACGGGACATCGCTCATCTCGTCGAAGGCCTCAGCAAGATCAGCCGGATCGCCTTCACGTCCCGGGAGGAAGCGCAAGCGGAAAACTTCCGGAAGATGATGCTCGCCATGGTGGACGACATCCGGGTGATCCTGGTGAAGCTCGCGGACCGCCTGCACAACATGCGCACCCTGGAGCATCTCTCCGCGCGCCAGCAGCAGCGCATCGCCCGGGAGACGATGGAGATCTACGCTCCCATCGCCAATCGGCTGGGCATGGGCAAGATCAAGAGCGAGCTGGAGGATCTCTCCCTGGCGTACCTGGATCCGCCGGGCCATGCGTCCCTGGTGTCGGCCTTGGAGGAGCGGCGCAAGATCAGCGACGACTTCATCGAAGAGATCCGCGGCACGCTGGAGAGCCGGCTGAAGGAGCAGGGGGTCGCCTGCGAGATCACGGGCCGCGTCAAGCATCTGTACAGCATCTACAAGAAGCTCCGGGTCCAGGGAATCGACGTGGGCGAGGTCTACGATTATCTGGCTTTCCGGATTGTGACGCCGACGGTCAAGGATTGCTACGCCGCCCTGGGCACGATTCATTCGTTGTGGCGGCCGGTCCCCGGTCGCATCAAGGACTTCATCGCCATGCCGAAGCCCAACATGTACCAGTCGCTCCACACGTCGGTGATGAGCGACAAGGGACAGCCTTTCGAGGTGCAGATCCGGACGCCGGAGATGCATCGAATCGCCGAGGAGGGGATCGCGGCCCATTGGAAATACAAGGAAGGCAAGAAGGTCAAGGCGGGTGAGGATCCCAACATCCAGTGGCTCCGGCAGATCATGGAATGGCAGCAGGAGATGCGGGACCCCCGCGAATTCCTGAAGATGGTGAAGGTGGATCTCTACCCGGAGGAGGTCTACGCGTTCACGCCCCAGGGGCAAGTGAAAAGCTTTCCCAGGGGGTCCACGCCCGTCGACTTCGCCTATTCGGTCCACACGGAGGTTGGCCACCGGTGCTATGGCGCGAGGGTGAACGGCAGGCTCGTGCCTCTCAAGACCACCCTGAGCAACGGGGACATCGTCGAAATCCTCACCAGCCCGTCTCACAACCCGAGCCAGGACTGGCTCAGCTTCGTGGTGACCTCTCGCGCCCGAAGCAAGATCCGCCAATGGCTCAACACCGACCGAAGAACCAGCAGTATCGAGCTGGGCAAGTCTCTTGTCGAGCGGGAGCTGAAGCGCTTCAAGATTTCCGCACGCATCCTCCACGGCGACGGGAAGCTGACGGAGGCGCTCAACGCCCTGGGTTTCCCTTCCCTCGACGATTACTACGCGGCGGTGGGCTACGGAAAGGTGCAGGGGCGCCAGCTGGTCGGTCGCCTGGTCCCCGAAGCGGAGCTGAAGGAGTCTTCGGAGTCGAAGATCACCGCGGCGGTGAAGAAAGTGCTGGGGATCACCGGCCCGGCGGTGAAGGTCCGGGGTCTGGATGACGTCATGGTGTACCTGGCGAAGTGTTGCGGGCCAATCCGCGGAGAGCCGATCGTGGGCTACATCACGCGCGGCAAGGGCGTTTCCGTCCACTCCGAGCACTGCTCCAATGTCGAGCGGCTGCTCTACGACCCCGAGCGGAAGATCGAGGTCACCTGGGCGGGGAGCAAGGAGGCGAAGTTCCAGGTCCGCCTCAGCATCTTCTCGGAAGATCGCCAGGGGGTGCTGGCCCGCGTCACCTCGGCCATCGCGGATGAAGAATCCAACATTAGCGACGTGAACGCCAAGACCTTCGAGGGGAAAAAGGGGCAGATCACCCTCACCTTGGACATCTCGGATCTAGACCACCTCGATCGGATCCTGCATCGCCTGCGCGGGATCCAGGGGGTCCACCATGTTGAACGGCAGTCGGGCTGAAACTTTTCGAAGGGAGTGCGTGCGATGACCACCGGAAGAGTCGTGAAGACTGCGCAGGCGCCCGCCGCCATAGGTCCCTATTCGCAGGGAATCGTGGCCGGCGGGTTCTTGTTCATTTCGGGACAGATCCCTCTGGATCCGGCGACCGGACAGATGGTCTCAGGGGATGTGGGCGCGCAAGTGACCCAGGTCCTGGAAAACCTCAAAGCCATCCTGGAAGCCGCGGGATCGCGTCTGGGGGCGGTGGTACGCACCACCGTCTACCTCGCGGATCTGAATGAATACTCGAAGATGAATGATGTCTACGGGCGGTACTTCACCGCCGACCCACCGGCCCGCTCGACCGTGGGGGTGGCGGCGCTGCCCCGGGGGGCTCGCGTCGAGATCGATGTCATCGCCCGTCTGGGGTGAGAGATCAGGACACGGTCTTGGAGACGGCGCCCGAGCGGATGCAGCGCGTGCAAACCCGCCGCCTCCTGCGGCCGCCGGCCACCGCCACACGGATTCTCTGAAGATTGGGCTGCCAGATCCTCTGCGACACGTTGTGCGCGTGGCTGACCTGGTTCCCGAAGCGGGGACCTTTCCCGCAGATTTCGCAGACGCGGGCCATGCTCACTCCCTCCTGGCTTCTGTGAAAGAGGCGAAACTCTAGCACGTTCGGGATTGCCGAATCAAGTCGGGGACGCTGCGCGGCCTCCGTCAAAAATTCACCAGGCCTCCCTCCCAGAGTCCCTGCCCTGCGTTCCTCGAAGCTCTTCTCCAGCGGCGCAAGTCCATGAGCTTCAGGATTTACACACACATTCAATATTGAAAATCCAGCGATGAATTTCGTGACAGTTGAACTTGCAAAAGAGGGGAGCCGACATATATTGAAATCCCGTGGAGTCGCGGATGGACTGGACATTCGTGAAACAGTTCCACAAACCTTTGTTTTAAGGAGAGATGGGGTGTTCTTCTCAAGGAGCAAAAATCTGGTGGGCCTGGATATAGGCTCCAGCAGCATCAAGGTCGTGGAGCTCAAGGACCTGGGGAAAGGCAGGGGCTTCCATCTCGTGAACGCTTCCGTGCAGTCCCTCTCTCCCGAAGCCATCGTCGACGGCGCCATCATGGACTCGGGCCTGGTCGTGGAGGCACTGCAGCAGTGCTTCGGCGCCCGGAGCATCAAGGCCTCCGATTGCGCCATCGCCCTCTCGGGACACTCCGTCATTATTAAGCGCATCTCTCTGCCGGTCATGAGCGAAGAGGAGCTCGCGGAAAGCATCCAGTGGGAGGCGGAGCAGTACATCCCCTTCGACGTGGAGGACGTGAACATCGCCTATCAAATCCTGAAAGGGACAAACCTGGCGGGCGATGGAAACATGGACGTCCTCCTGGTGGCGGCGAAGAAGGACAAGATCAACGACTATACCGCGGTGGTCGGTCAAGCAGGCAAGAACGCCGCGCTGGTGGACGTCGACGTCTTCGCGCTCCAGAACGCCTTCGAAATGAACTACGAGATCGACTCGGGTCAGACCTGCGCCCTGGCGAATATCGGCGCCAACGTCACGAACGTGGCGGTCCTGAAGGGAAGCTCCTCCATCTTCTGGAGAGACATCTCCATCGGTGGGAACCAGTATAACGACGCCATCCGCAAGGAGCTGAATCTCAGCTTTGAGCAGAGCGAGGGAGCCAAGCGCGGGGAGGAGGTCGAGGGCGCGGGCACGGAAACCGTCGCTCCCATTCTGAGCTCGGTGAACGATTACGTGGGCGCGGAGATCCAGAAGACCCTCGATTTCTTCAAGAACACCACGCCGGGGGAGAGCATCGATCAGATCTACATCTCCGGAGGCGCCTGCCGCGTGCCGGGCCTGCTGGAATCGCTGGGAGAGCGCTTCGGAATTCCCGTGGAGCGCATGGATCCCTTCCGGCGGATGACGGTGGGGAAAGAAGTTCCGTCCGAAACGATCGAGGAGCTTTCCTCTTGCGCCGCCGTCGCCGTGGGACTCGCCAGTAGAAAGGTGGGAGACCGATGATTCGCATCAACCTCCTCGCCGAGGCCAAGCCAGCCAAGACCCGTTCCTTCAAGCCCTCGCTTCAGATGCCGGGAAACATCCCTCAAAACCTCCTTCTCGTGGCCTTGGTGTCGCTGAGCTTCGTGTTCGTGAGTTGGAAGTGGTACAGCCTGCAGGCCGAGCATTCCGAGCTGGTCGACAAGATCGTGAAAGCCGAAGCGGAGAAGAAGCGGCTCGACGAGATCATCAAGAAGGGAGACAACTACAAGGCGCAGCGCGATCTCCTGAACAAGAAGATCACCCTGATCACGCAGCTCAAGAAGAACCAGAGCGGCCCGGTGCACCTCCTGGATGAAATCAGCCGGAAGCTGCCGGACTTCCTGTGGCTGGACTCGATGAGCGGCTCCGCCAACAATGTGACCATCAACGGCAAAGCCACGACCTACAACGCCGTTTCCAACTTTTACAACAATCTCACCGGTTCTAAGTTCTTT
>DASYRY010000292.1:0-1937 GCA_036004025.1 Candidatus Polarisedimenticolia bacterium
ACCAAGCTGCTCGAGGTGGTGGAGGTCGGCAAGCAGCTCCTGATGACGCGCGGCTGCCTGACGACGTTTTCGATCGCCAACGACGTGGCGAAGTACTTCGCCATCCTGCCGGCGATGTTCGTGCCGGTCTTCCCCGAAATCGCGCCGTTGAACGTGATGCACCTCGCCTCGCCCCGCAGCGCCATCCTCGCCGCCGTCATCTTCAACGCGCTCATCATCGTGCTGCTGATCCCCCTGGCCCTGAAAGGGGTGCGGTACCGGCCGCTCGGGGCGGCGGCCCTGCTGCGCCGGTCGCTGCTGATCTACGGTCTGGGAGGCATCGTGGCGCCGTTCGCAGGGATCAAGGTCCTGGATCTCCTGCTCGCTTTCGTGGGACTCACCTAGGAGACCGCTTGGTGAAGACACAGACGATGATCGCGTTGCGCATGGCGGTGGTGACGCTCCTTCTCACGGGGGTGGCCTATCCGCTGGCCGTGAGCGCCCTCGCACGCTTGCTCTTCCCGCGCCAAGCCGGCGGCAGCCTGGTCTCCGAGAACGGCAGAATCGTGGGCTCGGAGCTGATCGGGCAGCGTTTCGAGAGCCCGCTCTATTTCCAGGGACGCCCTTCCGCCGCCGGGGCGGCCGGTTACGATGCCTCCGCTTCTTCCGGGTCCAACCTGGGGCCGACCTCCCGGGCGCTGCGCGACCGGGTCGCGGCGGACCCGCTGCGGCTCATGTCGGCCAATCCCGAGGCAGATGCTGCGGTTCCCCTCGAGCTCGTGACGGCTTCCGGAAGCGGTCTGGATCCGCACGTCAGTCCGGGGGCGGCGCGCTGGCAGGCCCCGCGGGTGGCGGCGCAACGCGGGATCCCGGTCGCCGGCGTCGAGGCGTTGATCGAAGAGCATGTCGAAACGCGGGATCTGGGGTTCCTGGGCGAATCGCGGGTCAATGTGCTCCTCCTGAACCTGGATCTCGACAGGCGATTCCCGCTACACCGCCGGACGGGCAATGAGACGGCCCGGCCCCTCCGGAGGTGCTATCCTGTAGAAAAGGCACCGCGAGCACCCTCCCGCCCGCCGCCCCGCCGGCTCCCGGCACGGCGTACCCGGGAGGAGATGAGGGAACAACCCCGGTATGCCAAGAGGATCCTCCCCACCGACCGCGGAGAGTCGCCGCCCGGATCCTGACGCGCTTCTAGCCAAAGTGGCGCGCGAGGATGCCCGGCGAGGCCGCGGCCATCTGAAGGTTTTCTTCGGAGCGGCCGCAGGCGTGGGGAAGACCTTTGCCATGCTCCTGGACGCCCGCAGCCGCAAAGCGGAAGGGGAGGAGGTGGTCGCGGGGTTCGTGGAGACCCACGGCCGCGGCGAGACCGCCGCCCTGCTGGAAGGGCTCGAGGCTCTCCCTCCGCGGATCATCGAGCACCGCGGAGCGAGCCTCAAAGAGTTCGATCTGGACGCGGCCCTGCGGCGCCGTCCCGGCCTCATCCTGGTGGACGAGCTCGCTCACAGCAATGCTCCCGGCTCGCGCCATGTCAAGCGCTGGCAGGACGTGGAGGAGCTGCTGAGCGCCGGCGTCAACGTCGTCACGACGCTCAACGTCCAGCACCTGGAGAGCCTGAGGGATGTCGTGAGGCAGATTACCGGCATCAGCGTCTGGGAGACGGTGCCCGACACCTTCTTCGACCAGGCCGACGAAGTGGAGCTCGTCGACCTGCCGCCCGACGATCTGCTGGAGCGACTCCGGGAAGGAAAGGTCTACGTTCCCGAGCAGGCCGAACATGCGATTCAGAACTTCTTCCGGAAGGGGAATCTGATCGCCCTGCGCGAGATGGCCCTGAGGCGGACCGCCGAGCGCGTCGACGCGCAGATGCGCGACTACCGGGAGGATCACGCGATCCGGCAGGTCTGGCCCGTTGCCGAACGAATCCTCGTCTGTGTGGGACCCGGGCCTTTCGGGGA
>DASYRY010000293.1:0-2949 GCA_036004025.1 Candidatus Polarisedimenticolia bacterium
GGTCACGCGCCAGTGGGCGCGCCTGCATCACCCGCGCTGGTACCGCGAAGTGATGGGTGAAGAGCCCCGCCGTTAGAGAATCCCGGACAGCCGCGGAGTTCGAGCGCCGCGCCGCGCGCGCGGAGCTGTTATCCCGTCAGGCTCCGTCATGCGAGGGGCCTCTGCGTTTTGCGGCGGGTCTCTATCGCGTGCAAGGTCCAGCCGCGGCTGCGATCGAGGCTGCGAACACAGATAAGCCACTCTCCGGTCACCTCGACGAGGACCTGGCGCGATTCTTCGATCAGGTGTCGGCGATTCTCCGATACGCCGCTGAAGAAGGACCCCAAGCGCTCTCCGAGCAAGCCCGTTCCCGGCAGGAGGATCTCCCTCCCACGACTCGCGCGCGCCTGCAAGTCTACTGGGCAGGAGACCAGTCCTCCACGGAGGACTATCTCTCCCGCGCGGTCCTGCGCCCCTATGTCGAGTTTCTCCGGTCCGTCAGCGTGGCTCCCGATCGCGTCCATCGCCGCGGCCAATGCCCTTTCTGCGGCGGTGCCCCATGGATCTCCGCCCGGCGCGAAGGATCGCTGATGGAGGGTGCGCGGCGGATGCTCGGCTGCGCTCTTTGCGGCGGCGAGTGGCTCTTCGGACGCATCCTCTGCGCCTCCTGCTTCGAGGAAAACCCCCACAGGCTCCCGACTTTTCAGAACGAGAAACACTCGACCGTCCGCATCGAAGCCTGCGAGACCTGCCACCGGTACGTCAAGTCGATTGACATGTCTTTGGACGCGCGGCCAATCCCGGAAGTCGACGACCTGGTCTCCCTCTCGATGGACCTCTGGGCCGCCGAGCAGGGTTACACGCGCATCGAGCCGGGACTGGCGGGAATCTAGGAAGGTCCAAGGTCCAAGGTCCAAAGTAGCGATGGAAGCTTCCCTGGAAGGGCTCATGGAGGCGCAGAGAGCGCTGCGCGGCCGGTTCGACGACTTTCGGCGCGCTCTCGATCGCCGCGACGTGGAAGCCTACCGGCTCGGACTGACCGACTTTCATCAGTGCTTGCGGCGCTGGACGGAGGCCGAGGAGAAGGCCCTGCTGCCCGCGGTGCTTCGGGCGGACATCGCGGGACGGGATCCGCGACGGGAGTTGCGCCTCGAATGGGTGCAGTTGCGGGAGCTGACGCGATACCTGCTCTCTCAGGTCAACGATCGCGCGCCGATCGGAGACATCCTGGGGTTCGCGGAAAACCTCGAACGCCGATTCGCCGCCCACGAATCGGAGATGGAAAGCGTGTACTACCCCGCGGCGGCGCCCATGCTCACGCCCGAGGAGTGGAAGATCCTGGCGGAGACGGCGCCGCTGTCCTGACCCCGGTCCTCCCTCTGTCTCAGGATCACTCTCATTCCTTGAGGGCGCGTAGATACGCGACCAGCGATTCGAGGTCTTGAGCCGCGAGCTTGCTTGGTTCCATCCCGCCTTCGAGCATCGCCGGACGCGGGTGTCGAAGCAGCTCACCGAGTTGATCCGCAGAGTAGCGGTCTTTCAGCCGCTTGAGCTTCGCCAAGCCGTCGCCTCCTCGGCCGCTCGGTCCGTGACAGGCGGAGCAGGATTCGCTCTCGAAGAGAAGCGAGCCTTTGGCCTGTTGCGGCGTGAGCGACGCCTCCGAGGAAGCCTTGGACGCCATTTGTTCGGGCTCGAAGGGGGCGCGCGCATATTCCGCCTCCGCCTTTTCCTGAGCGAGTAGCTTCGCGTGAACGGAGGGGTCGCGCCGGTCCTCGACACTCGACCGATATCCGAGGAACACCAGCCCGCCGAGGATGACCAGAAAGAGAGACACGGGGATCGGGCGGCGTGCGGCCCGACGCTCGGGAGACCGGTCCAGAAAGGGAGCCGTGAAAAGCAGCAGAAGCACGATCGCCGGGATGATCACGATCCCGAGGAGGCTGGCCGCCCCGTGCCAGTACTTCAGCCATTGGAAGACCGGAATGTAGTACCACTCCGGGCGCGGTAGATAAGTCGGATCCGCGGGATTGGCGACAGGACCGATCGTCGTGGGGCGAGCCCAGGACAACGTCCCGAGCGCGACGATGAGACCGATTCCGAAGATGAAATCCTTAACCACTTGCGCGGGAAAAAACGAAACCACCGGCAGGGCGCGTCGTTGCTCTTCCTTGAGGGGCGGTCCGGCGGCCCCGGCCTTCCGGAAGAGATAGACGTGCGCTCGAACGGCCGCGAAGATGAGACCGGGAATGAGAAAGACATGGAGCATGAAGAAACGGCTGAGCGTGAGCGTGCTCATCTCGGTCCCGCCGCGCAGCAAGGTCTTCAACGCACCGCCGATGACGGGAACTTCCGAAATGATGTTTGTCGCGACCGCCGTCGCGAAGTAAGCCTTCTGATCCCAGGGGAGCAGGTACCCCGTGAAGCTCATTCCCAGGACGAGCAGAAACAGGAAGCACCCAACGATCCACAAGAGCTCTCGCCGGGACTTGTAGGCTCCATAGAAGTACGTCTGGGCGAGGTGCAGCATCAGAAGGACGACCATGACGCTTGAGCCGTACGAGTGCAGGCTTCGAATGAAGCTCCCCGCAGTGACCTGTTTCTGGATGAAGCTGACAGTCGTGTGCGCGTGATCAATCGAGGGGACGTAATAGAGCGACAGGAAGATCCCCGTGACGATCTGATTGACGAAGATGAAGAGGAGCCCGCTCCCGAAGACGTAGGCCCACCGCGAGCCGCCCGGAATCGGCTCGTCGAGCGCCTCGTGCATCAATTTGCGCCACCCGACCCGCTGGTCGAGCCATTCGGCCAGGATGCCGCGCCGCGAATCGACCCGGGCGCTCAACCGATCACCTGCCGGTTCGGCGTGAGCTGCTGGTAGTACTGGTACTTCACCCAGAGCTGTCCGTTCTCCAGTTTCGTCGGGAGGCTATCGAGGCCGCGTGGCGGAGGGCCGCTCACCAGCACGCCATC
>DASYRY010000294.1:0-5466 GCA_036004025.1 Candidatus Polarisedimenticolia bacterium
CCTTTCCGTCCAGCGACGAGGCCTCCCTGGCGAAGCAGCGCCTGGAGGATATGGGCGTCAAGCCTTAACGAATCAAGGGAGAACGAACGTTGGCCAACACCCAAAGCGCGATCAAGAACATCCGTAAGAACGAGCGGCGCCGAGAAATCAACAAAGCCCGCAGGGGGACGCTCCGGACCCAGATCAAGAAGCTTCGATCCCTGGTGAAGGCGAAAGACGCGGAAGGGGCCGCCAAGGAGCTGGTCAAGACGGTGTCGGTCATCGACCGCTCTCTGCGGAAGGGAATCCTTCACCGGAACACGGCCGGGCGCTACAAGTCCAGGCTCACCCGAACCGTCCGGGGCCTCTCTTCCTCGCGCGCCTGAATCGCGCCCCAGGCTCCTATCCCTTGATCACTCCGGTGGGAATCAGCCGCGCCACCTTCCTCGATATCCCCGCCCGATGGCACACGTCCACCACGCGGGCGACGTCTTTGTAGGCCTCCGGCATTTCCTCCAGAAGCGTCATCCTCCCCTCGGACCGCACGATAATCCCGCGGTCCTCGAGCTCCCGCACCAACGGGCGGTGTCGCGCGGCTCGTCGAGCGGCGGCGCGGCTCATCATTCGACCCGCGCCATGGCAGGTGGATCCAAAGGTCTCAGTGTAGGCGCGCTGGGTGCCGACCAGGACGAACGAATAACGACCCATGTCCCCGGGAATCAAGACGGGCTGTCCCACGGAACGGTAGGCGGCCGGCGTCTCCGGATGCCCCGGAGGGAAGGCCCTCGTGGCTCCCTTGCGGTGGACGCAGAGCCGTCGCTTCACGCCCTCCACCTCGTGGTCCTCCATCTTCGCGATGTTGTGGCAGACGTCGTACACGACGGAGAGGCCGGTCTCCCGGGGGCTCATCCCCAGCACTGTCTCGAAGGTCCCTCTCACCATCTGAGTAATGACCTGGCGGTTGGCGAACGCGAAGTTGGCCGCGGCCGACATGGCGCACAGGTATCGCTTCCCCTCGCTCGAGCCGAGGGGCGCGCAACACAGCTGACGGTCGGGAAGCTCGATACCGTAGCGGGCGGAGGCGCGGATCATGTCGGCGATGAAATCGTCGCACACCTGATACCCGAGCCCCCGCGAGCCGGTATGGATGATAACCGTGACCGAGTCTTTCTCAAGCCTCAGCACGCCCGCCGCCGCCGCGTCGTAGATCTCGTCCACATACCCGATCTCCACGAAATGGTTTCCCGAGCCGAGAGTCCCCATCTGATTACGGCCCCGCTCGAGCGCGCGCGGCGACACCTCCATCGGCTCGGCCCCCGCGATGCATCCTCCTGCTTCGATGGAATCGAGATCGGCGTGGGTTCCGTACCCTTCGGAGACGGCCCAGGAAGCGCCTTGGGACATCACCTTACGGAGCTCCTTCACTTCGAGACGCAGATCCTTGCGGTGCGACCCGACGCCTGAAGGCACGTTCTGGAAGAGGCTTTCGACCAGCGGCTTCATCTTGGACTGGATGGAATGGCGGCTCAGACCTGAGCGCAGAAGACGAACCCCTCAATTGATGTCGTAGCCCACTCCTCCGGGCGACACCACCCCCTCCTCGGGATCGAAGGCCGCCACGCCTCCGATCGGAAATCCGTAGCCCCAGTGGATGTCGGGCATGGCCAGGGAGGCCCCCACGATTCCCGGCAAGTGCGCGACGTTGGCGACCTGCGTGAGGCTCATCGCGTCGATCATGTCTTCCATCATCGCCGCGTCGGCATAGACGATGCCGGGGACCCGCATTCCCGGCACCGGCCCCACCTGATAGCGACATTCGTCGATCTGCTTCACCGGAAGCTTCGCACTCTCGCTCATGGCATGGTCCCTTCAGACGTCGAAGAGGATCCGCGCGCTGACCCCTTCCGGAGTCCGCTCGATCCTCAGCTGGTGATAGGTCGCGGCTTTGAGGCCCACTCGCGCGCTGTGCCGCGTGGGATCCAGTCGCTCGCCGGCGAGCGCGGCCTCGAGCCCGCCTTCCTCATCCATCTCGACCTCGATCCTCTTCCAGAGGAATTCCTCCACTTCCCGTAGGTAGATGAGCTCGTTGAGCCAGCGCACCAGGAGCACATCGGGATCCTTCTCATGCAGCCGGACCGAGCGGCGGAGCGCTTCCTGGACGAGCGCCGGATCGTACAGGAGGTCGGCAAGCGCGGCCCCCGAACGCGCGAAGAGCTGCGCCACGTCGCGCCCTTTCACCTCGATCCGGTGGTCCGCGGTATGTTCCAGCATCGCATATTCCCCCGGAGCCGTGCAGCGGGCCTTCACGCCTTCCTCTTCTTGCCTTCCGTCCTGCCCGGAGCCAGCTCGGCGGGAGAGAAATCCACCCTGCGCTGGGGCTCGTTCACGCGATCGAGGCGCACTCGGAAGGGAGTTCCGATCCGGTAGACGGTCCCCGTCCTCTCCCCCTTCAGGATCTGCTTGCGCTCCACGAACTGGTACCGATCCCGCGGCAGGGTGGAAAGGTGCACCAGCCCCTCCACGAACAAATCGGTGAGCTCGACGAAGAAGCCGAAAGGTGCGACGGAGGCGATGAATCCGTCGAAGGTCTCCCCCACTCGATCGGCGAGGTACGCCAGCTTCTTCCATTCCACCACTTCCCATTCCGCCTCATCGGCGGTCCTCTCGGTGCGCGAAGAGCGCGCGGCGAACTCGGGCAGGATCTGCCGGAGCCTTTCCAGGCGCTCCTCGTCAGGCCGGCCGAGACGCAGGACTTCCTTGAGAATGCGGTGCACGACCAGATCGGGATAACGGCGGATCGGGGAGGTGAAGTGCGTGTAGGTGGACGTGCCGAGACCGAAGTGGAGACCGCGCTCGGCACTGTAGCGCGCCAGCTTCATCGATCGGAGCATCGCCCGAGAGAGGAAACGGAACTCGGGCTTCCCTTCCAGCGATTCCAGCACTTCCTGGAAGTGAAAGGGTTGAAGCGCATCGTAAGGTTCCGGCAGCCGGACGCCGAACGCGGAGAGCAGCTCGTTGAGCTTCGCGACCTTCGACGGGTCCGGGCGCTCGTGGATCCGGAAGAGCGAGGGGACCCTGGACGAGAGCAGATGCCCCGCAACCGCTTCGTTCGCGGCAAGCATGAACTCTTCGATGATGCGGTGCGCCACATTGCGCCGTTGCGTGGTGATCCCCAGCGTTTCACCCTGGAGGTCGAGGAGGATCTCGGGCTCAGGCAGGTCGAAGTCGAGAGTGCCGCGGCACCGGCGCTTCTCATGGAGGACCTTGGACAACTCCTCCATGAGGCGGAAGGCTGCCACGAGCGGCGCGTAGCGCCGCATCGTCTCTTCCTGGGCATCCTCGAGAATCTTGGCGACGTCGGTGTAGGTCATCCTTTCCGCGCTGCGGATGATGCTCTCGGAGAAGCGCGTGGCCAACACCTTCCCCTGGGAGTCGATGTCCAGGAGCACCGAGACGGTCAGCCGATCCACGCCGGGCCTCAGCGAGCACAAGTCGCTCGAGAGCTCGGGCGGAAGCATCGGGATCGCACTTCCGGGGAAGTAGACGCTCGTGCCCCTCATCAGAGCCTCGCGATCGAGCGCCGAGCCTTCCGGGACATAGTGTCCGACATCGGCGATGTGGACGCCGAGGCGATAATTCCCTCCCGCCAGGCGTTCCACCTGGACCGCGTCGTCGAAGTCCATGGCGGTCTCGCCGTCGATCGTGACGATGGGAAGGCTCCTGAAATCCTCCCGCCGTGCCACCTCCTCTTCGGGAACGGGATTCGGCCGGCCTCTCGCTTCCTGCAAGGCTTCCTCGGGGAAGATCTCGCGCAGCTCGTATTTTCGGACGATGGTCCTCTGATCCATGCCCGGCTCCTCGGGAAAGCCGAGGACTTCGACGACGCGTCCCCGGGCGGGATCGCGCGACGAAGGGGGCTGGAACAGCTCGACGCCTACGACCTGCCCGTCGCGGGCCCCGGAGGAATCGCCTCTTCCGATGAGGATACCCGCGGCGTAACTTCGATCGTAGGCATCCACCCGAGAGCCCTCCGAATCGGACCGGAAGATCCCCATGATCCGGCGGCGCGAGGGCTCCACGACGCGCTGGATGAAAGCTTCGGCGCGTCCCGGGCTCTTCCTGCGGACCACGCGCGCCTGGACCCGGTCGCCGTGGAAGATCGATTCCAGGCTTCGAGGGTGAAGATAGAAATCCTCCCCGCCTTCATCCGGGACCAGGAATCCAAAACCGTCGGGATGTCGTTGAACCCGTCCCGTCACCACCCCGTGCCGGGACGGCAGCGCGTACTGGGTATTGCCTACGCGCACCAGATCCCCTTTCTCGACCATCTCTCTCACAAGGCGCTTGAACGCCATCCGGTGACGCTTGTCCACTTTGAGGCGGCGGAGCAGCTCCCGGAGGCTGGCCGAGCCGAAATCGGGGCGGGCCATCGCCTCGAGGAGCGTCTTGCGCTCCGGAAGGGGCGAGTCGAATTCGAACCGAGGGTTCTTGCGGGTGCGCGCCAAGACGACGACCTCTCGAATCTCGGCGGGAATTCTAGCATCTCACGGAGAACTCGCCCCGGTTGCGCTGCGGCCCCGTGATGATGTACAAGATCGTGCCCCTACGCCTGGGAGGGGCTCCCTCCGACGAGTGCCGAAGTGGTGAAATTGGCAAACACGCTAGATTCAGGGTCTAGTGCCCGCAAGGGCTTCGGGGTTCGAGTCCCCGCTTCGGCACCAACCATCTGCTCAACTCTTACGGCCTCGTCTCGGTCCCGCTCCCTGGTTCCGAGGGCTCGCGGCCCCATCTCGACGTCATCTTCATGCTCTCGCAGACTCCCGCTCAGAGGGTGTGCCTCCGCCTCGAAGTTTATTGAACTCGCCGTGGCGGATGCAGTAGACTTTCGAAGGATTCCAATCGCCGGGAGTGACTATGCTGACGTGGAATGAAAAAGAGATGGAGGAGTTTTCGGCGCTGATCAAGAAGGAGCGTGAGGCGCTGAACGAGTTCGAGCATCTGATGCGCCTGGTGCGCGATCAATCGGAGTCTCTGGAGAATATCCAGCCCCGCATCCAGGAGCTTCTCAAGACCGTGAGCGACACGACTTCGAAGCTGCAGCGATTCCTGCAAGCCGGCGCCTGACCTTCCCGGGGAGCTCAATGCTCCTTGAGGAACTCCTTGATGGCCGCTTCGGCCTCTTCTCGAGTCCAGCAAGCTTTGTTCAAGAGCGCCTCGCCCGAACCCTCCGTCAGGGGAAGCTGAAAGGCCCGCACGTAGAAGGCGCCTCGGTATTCCGTCTGCAGGATCTGGAAAGTGTTCCCCGCCATCGTGCTCACTTGTCTGCGACGGGTCGCGCCGCCTCCCAGCTCCTTCTCAGTGACTTGGGGAGGCGGTGTCGACGGCGCGCCGGGCGGGATCGGCCCCGGCGGTGTCTGCGCCGGTCTCACGACCTTGCCGGAGCCGGAGGATGAAGGAGTCGTGAATTCCACTCCCATCCCTCCCTTC
>DASYRY010000295.1:0-7146 GCA_036004025.1 Candidatus Polarisedimenticolia bacterium
CGAACTGCGGCTTCACGAGGGTCAGGAGGTCCGCCCCGGATTCCAGCACGGGAAGCAGGGGAGCGAGGACGAGCCGCAGCGAGATGAAGGAGACGTCCACGACCGCCAGGGAGACGTGGGAGGGGAGATCTTCCGGGCGAAGATGTCTCGCGTTGACCCGCTCCAGGACCAGCACGCGTGGGTCCCGGCGCAGACGGTGGTGGAGCTGGCCCGCGCCGACGTCCAGCGCGTAGATCTTGGAGGCTCCCCTCTGCAGGAGGCAATCGGTGAAGCCTCCGGTGGATGCTCCGACATCGAGCGCTACGCGAAGAGAGGGATCGATGCCGAACCGATCCAAGGCGCCCGCGAGCTTCACCCCACCCCTCCCCACATAAGGGTGGTCCGGGCCGAAGACGACCAGCCGTGCCGAGGGATCGATCCGCGTCCCCGCCTTGTTCGTCCTTTGTCCCTCCACCTCGACCCTGCCCCCAAGAATGAGGGCTTGGGCTCTCTCGCGGCTCTCCGCAAGCCCCCGCTGGACCAGGATCTGGTCCAAGCGCTCCCGCTTCTGCTTCGGCGGGCTCGTCAACCGATGCACCTCGATCAAAAAAAGGAGTCGATCCTCGACTCAGCTCTCACGGGCGAGAATGAAATCGGCCAGGCGCGCCAGGGTCGCCCCGCTTTTCCCCAGGGGCTCGAGGGATGCGTGCGCCTCGGCGATCGCGTCGCGAGCCATCTTCCGGGACTTCTCGAGGCCCCAGATGGCGGGATAAGTGGCCTTGCGTTTCGCCCGATCCTTTCCTGGAGATTTCCCCAGGCCGCGGCGGGTTCCCTCCTCGTCCAGGATGTCGTCGACAATCTGGAACGCGAGTCCCAGCGATCGGCCGAAGTGCGTCAGCGCCCGAACCTGCCGCGGGTTTCCGCCCCCCAGGATGGCTCCCGCGGTGACCGAGGCGGCGAGAAGGGCTCCGGTCTTGCTCCGATGGATACGGACGAGCGCGGCGGGGGAGACCCGCTTCCCTTCCGACTCGAGATCGCGAACCTGCCCCCCCACCATCCCCTCGACACCGGCGGCTCGTGCGATCAGGCTCATGACTCGACTGCGGCGCAAGGCGAAGCGCGCACCCGCCGGCTCTTCCGAGAGAATCTGGAACGCCAGGGTGTGAAGGGCGTCTCCGGAGAGGATGGCGAGGGCCTCCCCGAATTCCATGTGGGACGTCGGTTTGCCACGCCTCCAGCGATCGTCATCCATCGCGGGAAGGTCGTCGTGGATCAAGGAATAGGTGTGAATCATCTCCAGCGCGCAGCTGGCGGGAAGCACCCAGCGATCCCGGCCTCCGACCGCGCGGCAGGCCTCACGGGCCAGGATCGGCCGCACGCGCTTGCCCCCCGCGAACAGGGAGTAGCGCATCGCGTTCAGCAGCGAGGGAGGGGCGACGCCGGCAGGGGCCATCCGCCGGCGCATCTCCGCCTCGATCTGCCTCCGGTGCCGCGCCAGGCGGCGCGCGAAGGCGGGATCGTCAATCCCCCTCGTGGGAGACTTCGTCCTCGACCGCATCCTCTTCACCGGTGGGAAAGGCCTCGGCGCGATATTCGCCATCCGCTCCCTTCATCAGAATCTCGATGCGCCGCTCCGCCTCGTCCAGCTTCCCGCTGCAGTAGCGCGAGAGTCTCACCCCTTCCTCGAACAGCTTCAGGGCGTCGTCCAGTGGAAGATCGCCTCCCTCGAGTCGGGCCACGATCCTTTCCAGCCCGGCGAGGGCTTCCTCGAAGCGCAGCTCTTCAGGGCCTTTTTTCTTCGTCCTGGCCATGCGATACCTCGTGTATCTCGCAGCCGATCCGCCCTCTTCGGAGCCGAACGCTCACGCGGCGCGAGGGGGGAAGGTTGCGAGTATCCGTGACAAGGGAGCCGGAGTCGGGATCCAGGCAAAGGGCGTAGCCTCGATCCAGGACCGCCAGCGGTGAGAGGGAATCGAGAACCGAGGAGAGCTCGCGCCAGCGCTCCCGCCGAGCGCTGACCAGCGCTCTCGTGCCGCGATCGCAAAGCCGCACGGCATGCTCAACGCGCTGGCGCCGGGCGGCCGAGGCCGCGGAGAGAATTCTGGGAGAAGTTGCGCCGCGACAGACTTCGAGGCGCCGCCGACTCTCCGAGATCCGGCCGCGAAGCGCATCCCGAAGCCGGGCGCGCGCGTCGTCCAGGCGCTGGGAAAAGGCGTCCACCCGCGCCCGCGCCGAGAGCAGAGCCCGGCTCCTGCCCAGACGGGCCACTCGATCGCGGAGGTCCCGGGAGAGGAGACGGATGGCGGATTGCTGGCGGCGGTCGAGGGCCCTGACGCGATCCTCGAGCTCGCGCTTGCTTCGCACCACGAGTTCGGCGGCCGCGGAAGGCGTCGCGGCGCGCAGATCGGAGGCGAAATCGCAGATCGTGAAGTCGATCTCATGGCCGATCGCGGAAATCACGGGGATCGCCGATCCGGTCACGGCGCGCGCCACGATCTCCTCGTTGAAGGGCCAGAGGTCCTCGAGGGATCCGCCACCCCGGCAGACCACCAGGACGTCGAAACCTCCCATCCGGTTCAGGCGCTGAATCGCCTCGACGATGTCCGGAGCCGCGTCGGCTCCCTGCACGCGAGCTGGATGGAGCAGGATTTCCACGTTGGCATAGCGCCTCAGGAGGACATGAAGGAAGTCTCTCAGGGCGGCGCCCGAAGGGGAGGTGATCAGCCCGATGCGCTGGGGAAGGGCAGGAATCGGTCGCTTCCTCGAGGCGTCGAAAAGCCCTTCCGCCTCCAGCCGTTTCTTGAGCTGCTCGAAGGCGAGCTGCAGCGAGCCCCGGCCGGCGGGCTCCAGCCCTTGGCAGATCATCTGATAGGTTCCACGGACTTCGTACAGCGAGATCCGGCCCCGGGCCACGATCTTCAAGCCGTCCTCGAGGGCGAACTTGAGCTGGGCCGCCGGAGCCCGGAAGAGCACGGCCGCAATCTGGGAGGTCGCGTCCTTGAGAGTGAAATAGAGGTGACCCGAGCCGGGCGTGCGAAGGTTCGAGACTTCCCCCTCCACCCAGACTTCGAAGAACGAAGACTCGAGAAGATCACGAGCCAGGGCATTGATCTCGGAGACGGAGAACACCCTTCGGGCAGGTTCGAGGGATTTCAACGCCATTTGTTCCATGAAGGGTCCCTCGGGCGGATCACTCGGACCCGGGCAAATCGAGCCGCTGGATGCCGCGGGCCTTGCCGGTGCTCTCGTCCACGTCCACGACCACGGCGCAGAGACGAGGGTTCTTCTTCGCGCAGGCGAATCGCACCGGCATCTGCTGAAGAAAGCGGCGGATTGCCAGCTCTTTCTCGACTCCGATCACCGAGTCCCGGCTTCCGGTCATGCCCACGTCGGTGATCACCGCGGTCCCGCCCGGGAGAACTCGCTCGTCCGCGGTCTGGACGTGCGTGTGGGTTCCGACGACGGCCGAAACCTTTCCATCCAGGTACCAGCCCAGCGCCACTTTTTCGGAGGTGGCCTCGGCATGGAAGTCGACCAGGACCACACGGCATCGATCCCGGATCTCCTGCAGGATCCTATCGGCCGCCCGGAACGGACAGTCCAGGGCGTTCATGAATACGCGCCCCATGAGGTTGACGACCCCCACGGCGACGCCGCCCGGGGTCGTGCCGATGTGGACGCCCGTGCCGGGAGTGCCGGCGGGATAATTGTGGGGCCGGAGCAGAGAGCGGTGCTCCTCGATGTAGGGCAGGATTTCAATCTTGTCCCAGATGTGATTGCCGGAGGTCATGACGTGCAGGCCCAGCCCCTCCAGCTCGGCCGCGAGCGGCGGCGTGATCCCGAACCCGTCGGCCGCGTTTTCCACGTTCGCGACCGCGTAGTCCACGCGGTATCGATCCACCAGGCGATCGAGGTGCTCGCGGACCAGGTTCCTGCCGGCGCGGCCGTTGATGTCGCCGATAAAAAGAAGGTTCACGACGTCACTTGGCGAAATCCACGGCGCGCGTCTCGCGGATCACGCTGACCCGGACCTGGCCGGGATAATGGAGGTCCCTCTCGATCTTCGCGGCGATGTCCTTGGAGAGCCAGAGCACGTCGGCATCACTGATCTTGTCGGTTTCCACCAGCACCCTCAATTCCTTTCCAGAGCGCATCGCGAAGGCCCGGGAGACACCGGGAAAGCTCAGGGCCGCCTGTTCCATATCCCGCATGCGGGTCATCCAGATCTCCATGTTCTCCCTTCGCATGCCGGGTCGGGAGAGGGAGACCTTGCGCGCGATCCTCAGGAGGACCGCTTCCACCGAGGTTTCGGGCTCGGAGGGGTGCATGCTTCGGATGGCCTGGACCACCGAGGGACTTTCTCCAAGACGCCCCGCCATCTCCGAGGCAAGCAGCAGCGGCGGCGAGTCGGAGGTGGAATCGCCGACCCAGCCGATTCCGTGGAGAAGTCCCGCGCGCTTCACCAGGTCGGAGCCCAGATCCAGCTCGGCGGCCATGGCCGATGCCATGGTGGCGGTTTCGCGGCAGAGCTGCAGCAGGTTGTAACCGGAAATCAGGAAGAATTTCGTGCGCCCCACGAGACGTGCCAGTGCGTCCGGAAGAGAGACGATTCCCATCTCGAAGGCCGCGGCCTCCCCGGCCTGCCGCGTGATCTGATCCACTTCCTCCCGGACCTTCTGGACGACTTCCTCGATCCGGCCCGGGTGGATGCGGCCGTCCTCCACCAGCTTCTCGATGGAGACCCGCGCGATCTCGCGGCGCATCGGATCGAAGCCGGAGAGAAGAATCGCCCCCGGCGTGTCGTCCACGATCAGGTCGATCCCTGTCGCCATCTCGATGGCGCGAATGTTGCGGCCCTCGCGCCCGATGATTCGCCCCTTCATCTCGTCGTTGGGAAGCATGACCAGAGAGCAGGCCAGATCGACGATCTGTCCGACGGGGACGCGTTGCGCGGCCGACGTGAGGATCCGGCGGGCCTCGGTCTCGGCCCTCTCTCGGGTCTCGTCCTCGATGCGCTTGAGCGCCACGGCCGATTCGGCACGCGCCTGGCCCTCCATCTCACGCATCAGCTCGCGCTTCGCCTGCTGAGCGCTCATGCCCGCCAGGCGCTCCAGACGGACCCTCTGCTCGTCCATGAGCGCCTGGAACTCCTGCTGGCGCGCCACGAGCGTGGCCTCGCGCTCGCGAAGCGTTCCCTCCCTTGCTTCGACTTCGCTCTGCTTCTGGGTCAGAAGGGCCGCCTTGCGCTCCAGAAGGCGCTCCTGATCCTCGATCTGGCGGCGGGAGGCCTGGAGGTCTGTGCGCTTCTTGCGCATCTCCTGCTCGAAGGCCGCGTCGGCCGCGTCGGCCTTCTCCCTCGACTCGATTTCCAGCTCTTTGAGACGGAGATCGGCTTGTCTTTCGGCGTCCTCCACGAGCGCGCGCGCCCGCTGCTCCGCTTCGGATTTCTTCCTGCGGATGAAGGATCGATGAAAGAGGTACTCGGCGCCGGCCAGCAGCGCGAAGGTAACGATGACGATGGCGAGAATGAGATTCAAGGTCGATCCTCGAAGGCGCCGGATGCGCCGTCGCTTCGTCTCCTCCGGTGGGGATGGGTCGGCGGGAGCGCGATTCGAGAGGACATGAAAACCCCCCGCTCGGCCGTGTGAAGCGGGCTATTTGAACCTGGCAAGCCAGTCAGGGGAGCCTGCTCCCACTTCAGACTTCCTCCTCGAGGAGGACGCACACCGTGGGCAGACCCGGATCCCCATTCAAATAGTGTTGGTTCAAATTTGCCGCCCCAACACCAACCTCGCAGGGGGTCGGGACGATGCTAGTCTCTCCGCCCCGACGACGTCAAGACGATTCTGCCCCCGCGTCCCGACGAGCGCTCTTCTCCGCTTCCTTCTTCCCCGGCAAGGCCCGATCCAGCATCTCCACCAGTAGGCCCAGGCGCTGCGTCATCCCTAGATGGAGCTCCTCCTCCGCCCCGCGCTTCTGAAAGTGCTCATCCGCGATGTTCAGGGCGGCGAGAATCGCCACCTTCAGCGAATCCACGGTGGCCGTGGTGTCGGAGACCTCGCGCATCTTCTGATCCACGAACGCGGCCAGACGAGTAATGTAGGAAGTGTCTCCTTCGCCCCTAAGATTGTAGGTCTGGCCGAAGATCTCCACGGGAACCAGGTTCACGTTCTTGTCCATCCACAGCCTCCCTTGTGGCTCCGCTAGTTGTCCGCGTGTCCCGACGAGGAGGTCTCTTCCATCGCGGCGAAGGTCTCCAACATGCGAGTGACGCGGCCCCGGATTTCGACCCGCTCCTCCTGCAGAAGCTTGAGCTGCCGGGACAGCTCGTCACCCTGTCGCCCCTGCTCTTCGAGGGAGGCGATGGTCTCATGGGTTTTCCTCAAACGGTCCTCCGTGCCCGCAAGCTGTTCGCGTAGCTCGGCATTCTCCTGCTTCAGGCCGCGCAGGGTTTCGCTGGCACGCTTCACGCGCGCCTCCAGAAGCTCCAGGATTTCCATTTCCGACGCCAAGGAACCCTCCCTCAATTGCCGCGCAGCACGGCGCCAAGCCGCTCACGCAGTCGTTGGACGATTCGATCCAAGTATTGCGAAACCTCCTCCGAAACCAGGGTGCGCCCGGGAGCCTGGAAGATCACGGTAAGGGCTAAGCTCACCTTCCCGTTCGGGACCGGCGGTCCCTGATAGCGATCGAACAATCGCACCGAGGCCACGGGAACTCCCTCCACGGCGCGCAGGGTCGCTTCCAGCTCAGAATAGGCGATTCCTTCGTCAAGGAGCAGGGAAAGATCGCGGCTCACCGAGGGTGTCCGGGCCAGAGGAGTGTGCCGCCATCGAGCCGCTTCGGAATTCTCGGCAAGCTTCGCAAGCGAGATCTCCGCGGCATACGCGGAAACCTCCAGTCCCCACGCCGCAAGGATCTCGGGCGCCAGCTCTCCGGCCCACCCCACGCGCCCGAGCGCGGGTCCGATCCGGGCGGCGCGCAAAGGGGACAGGAAGGGGAGGGGCGACGGATTCCACTCCTGCGCCGGAAATCCGGCCGCCCGCAGAGCGAGATCGACGGCGCCCTTCACCTCGAAGAGATACGGCCCGCTCGCGGGGGCGCCCTGGCCGGTCCGCGAGGGCTTTCCCGCGAGCACCCAGGCCACTCTCTCTTCCTCCTCCGGCG
>DASYRY010000296.1:0-8358 GCA_036004025.1 Candidatus Polarisedimenticolia bacterium
CCGCAGGCCGTGATCGACGAGGTCCGCGCGCGGCTCCACTTTTCGCAGGATGTTCCGGTCGTCGCGCTCTCCGCGTTGCGCGGAGACGGCTTCGGGCCCTTTCTGGATCTCCTGGATCTCCTGGCCGAGGAATCCTCGAGAGAATTTGCGACTTCCGCGCTCAACGCAGCGCTGGAGGAGGCGGTGCGTCAACGCTCTCCATCGGGCCGGCACAAGCTTCCGCGCCTCTACTACATCACCCAGACCGGTATCTATCCCCCTTCGTTTCTCGTGTTCACCAATGGCGCCTCCATCGATGCTCATTACCGGCGCTTCCTTGGGCGCCGTTTGAGGCAGTCGCTGGGCCTCCAGTGGTCGCCCGTGGCGCTTCGGTTCCGGCAAAGACCTTGAAGCAACGCTCCAATTGGCCTTGTCAATCCATTGACCCCCGGAATGTGAGCGTGATATCTTCCGCGCGGCTAGAAGGTTGCGCGCGCGAGGCCCGGCTCTTATGTTGTAAGGGTTCAGGATCGCTAGCGTTCGTCGGGAGCTTGCATGGTTCTCTTCAACTACACCACCAAAGAGCTGACCGCGAAGGTCGTGTACTACGGCCCCGGCCTGTGCGGAAAAACCACCAATCTCCAGTTCGTTTATGACGGCCTTCCCGCCCACGTCAAGAAGGGAAAGATGCTGTCCCTCGCCACCAAGACCGATCGCACACTCTTCTTCGACTTTCTTCCTATCGAGCTGGGCCGAATCCGGGGCATGCGAACTCGCGTCCAGCTCTACACGGTTCCCGGGCAGGTCTTCTACAACTCCACGCGGAAACTCGTTCTGAAGGGAGCGGATGGAGTCGTCTTCGTGGCGGACTCCCAGCAGAAGATGATGGAGTCCAATATCGAAAGCTACAAGAACTTGGAGGAGAACCTCCAGGAAATCGGGTTGAAGCTGGAGGAGATGCCTCTCGTGATGCAGTTCAACAAGCGGGACCTTCCGAATCTCGCTTCTGTGGAGGAGATGAATACCCTCATCAACCGCCACAACGCCCCGTTCTATGAGGCGGTCGCCACGACAGGAATCGGAGTGGAGGACACGCTCAAAGCGGTGACCAAGCTCGTCTTGAACCATCTTGCGTCGAAGTACCATCTGGGGGGCCCCGGCGAAGGTAAGAGCGCCCGCGAGACGGTGGACCCCCTCCCGCCGGCCGCCGCGGAGGATGTGGGTCTTCCTTCCTCCCAAGAGGTTTCCCTCATCGGATTGGGTGCTAGGGAGCCGGCTCGCCCGCGAGATTCCGGGAGCCGTGATCCGTTGGAAATGGAGCCGAGCGTGGAAGTGGAGTACGTCGCGAGTTCGCCTCCTGCTCGGGCCCGGTCAGGCATCAGCGCGCCTCAGGACGACCTCGAGATCCTCGATCTCGCGGAGCAAGTCACGGCGGAAATGGCACCCCCTGTGAGAGTTTCGCATCCGTCGCGGGCGCCGCGACAAAATGCACCGAAGGATTTGAGCGATCTGCTTGAAGAGATCCCGGAAGATTCACCGGAAGAAGTGCTCGAGATCCTGGACGACAGCGTGGAGGAGCCCTCCGCTTTTGGAGGGCGCGCCGGGGTGGGATTTCCTCGAGAAGCGTCCTCAAGCGACTCCGGCGTTCGTAGGGTGGAGAGCGCGCCGCCTCTTCCACGATCCTCATCAGCGTTGGATCGCGAGGTTCTTCCGTCGGATCCCCTCGGCATCATAGGAGCACGCAGCATGGAGGTGCCGACGCCTGCCATCCAGGTTGGGGCGATCACTCCAGGAAGGCAGCACCAGATCACGGTACCCCTCGAGATGTCGGTCGAGGGGCGCAAGGTACGACTGCACCTCAAGATGACACTTACCCTCTCGACCTAGAGCAGGTCGATTTCTGTTCAAAGCCTTCCTGAGATGTGCCGGGACCCTGGGAAGGGTCCCGGCGACCTGTCGTTCGGTTAGGAGGGAACGGACGGCAAGAGGTTAAGCGAAAGCCGCTGCGAGGCAGCTTCGCGATGCCCATCTCCTATCGCAACTCCCGTGCAAGCTCGTTTCGATTCGACTCACTTCCATTCCAAATCCTGGAAACATTGAAGTTGGATTCTCCGGCGCCGCCTGGACCCCCGGGAGGCGGATTACAAGTCGGGTCTGAAAATGTAACGCGGCTTACGATTCGGAAAGCGACGGGGGATTGGGGAAGTCGTTCCGGGTCTTCAGATCCGCTGTGCTATACTTTCGATCCATTCGATTTCGAGGAGGAAAGGGTTCGATGCGCAGAGCCGCTTTGACATTCATCGCATTCGTGACGCTCGCTCTCCCGCTCGGAGCATCCCAACCTTGGGCTCAACAAGAGGACGCGACGGCCGGTGCTTCGTCCCGATTCGTCTCCTATCCCACGTTTCGTCCACGCTTCCACAACAAGACCGAAACCTTCAGCCTCCTCGCCAACATCTATCTCGTCAATGCCGCGGCGCAGAGCCTCAAGGACGTGACCTTCCATCAGCCATTCCCTGCCGGGCTGAAACCTACGCTGGCGCCCGAGTCGATGCAGACCCAGCTGAGCTACCCTCCAGAGTTCTGGCAGAAGATCGAGGGCACGACCTATTCGATGTTCCTGCCACGACTCGTGCGCCGGCAGCCGGCGGTCATCCTGTCCGAGCTTGTTCTGGAGCGCAGGATGAGCACGTTCACCATTCCTCCCACCCAGATCGAGTACACGCTTCCGGAGGGCTCCGGCAAGGAACAGACCCTTCCCGTGACCATCGACGTCACCGAATATGCCAACCATGTCGGCGATCTGGATCGATTCTTGAGGAAGAAGGCGCGGATCGGGCTCGACGTGACGGTGACGGGTCGTGACGAGTGGGAGTTCGCGCCTCCCGATGCGGTGGCGACGGGGCGGAACCCGCAAGGAATCATAGGAATCGAGACGCGGGACGAGGGGTATTCGGGTCATTTCCGGCTGCACAATGGCTCTCCCGGCGACGCCATGGATCTTCTGGTCGTCTGGAACTCCATCTCGAAGGACGAGCGAGTCAAAGACGAGAAAGCCGCGCTCAGCCATCTCTCAGAGTACTTGAAATGGACAGGCCCCTTCCGCTTCGATGCCGAGGGCACTAAAGTCGCCAAAGGCAGGTTCAAGAAATACGAGACCTGGACCCTGGAAGGACGCTGGGTGGATTCCATCCCCAAGCATCTGGGGTCGGGACCCGCGAAAGGCCTTGCCTTCTTTTCACCCCGGGAGGACGTGGAGTATTACGTCCTGTTGACGGTCCAGGGGAGGGGAGCGGGTCCCGAGAAGAGTGAGACACCCGCTCCGGAGAAGGAGCAGGCCCTCATGCAGTCCCTCGAGAAGGTCTTGGAGACCTTTCGCTCGGAAATCGTGCCAGCCTCCACCAATCTTCGCTGAGCCGTCAGGATTCTGGATTCCCAGGTGATCGCCGAATGGGCTCGGGAGCCATCCCGGTGTCTTCAGGGTTGAGGAGGGGGGGCGGCCGGAAAGACCTCGGGGTGGAGCGGTCGAGTGGGAGCGTCCCGTGAGACGATCCGGACGGGCACTAGAATCTCCTCCGTCTTGGGAGGATAGCAGCGCTGCAGGGTACAGGCTTGGTACTTCAGGGCGAGACGCACCTGCTTCGAGGAAGGCATGGAATCCGCAGGAGCCGTCAGGGAGCCCCGGATTAGGAAGTTCCCTTCGTAGACCTGAAGCGGTTCCTCGGACTAGGCGAACTTCTTGGTCAGCGCGGGAGGGTAATCCCATGTTCCGCCTCGCAGGCCGTCAAGGGAGAGGACTTCCAGCGAGGTCGGGATCAGAAACTCCGCCGAGGGTTCGTGGCTGTTCACGTGAAACTCCCGGGCGAGATAGACGCGCAGTCCCAGCTTCATCGCTTGTCCAGGTCTCAAAGCGTCGCTCTCGGGCAGCACTTCGATCCTTCGGACGGGAGGAGCGGCCTTCCCCTGTCCCGTTTCGTCGGCGCTGAGCGAAGCGCTTCCCAGCGCGCACAGCAGGAACACGGCAAGCTCGTATCGGATCCCTCGGGGCATGTCCGCTCCTTTCGGGGCTCGAAAGGTCGCGCGTTCGCGCGCGTCTCAAAACATACCAGTATACTCGGGATGTCGACTTCCAACCCAGCGCCGCCGTGTATTTCGGAGTCTTGACAGCGATCCGCCCTGTGCTAGAATCCAGCCTTTCTAAGGAGGAAGGAAGCGAATGAAACCGGCCGATGTCTTGAAATTGGCGAAGGAAAAGGAAGCCCAGATCCTCGACATCAAGTTCATGGATTTTCCCGGTCTGTGGCAGCACTTCTCCGTTCCCATTCATGAGCTCAGGGAGTCGAATTTTCAGGACGGCTACGGTTTCGACGGGTCCAGCATCCGCGGCTGGCGATCGATTCATGAGAGCGACATGCTGGTCGTCCCGGATCCCGCCACGGCAATCCTGGATCCCTTCTGCAGCATTCCGACCATTTCGATGATCGGCAACATCCTCGATCCGATAAGCAAGGAGCGCTACGGACGCGATCCTCGAAACATCGCGCAAAAGGCCGAAGACTACTTGAAGTATACGGGAATCGCCGACACGGCCTACTTCGGTTCGGAGGCGGAATTCTTCATTTTCGACGACATCCGCTTCGACCAGAACGAGCACTGCTCCTATTACTATCTCGATTCGATCGAAGGGCGGTGGAACAGCGGCCGGGAGGAGAAGCCCAACCTCGGTTACAAGCCTCGATTCAAGGAAGGCTACTTCCCCGTCCCGCCCACGGATGCCTTTCAAGATCTCCGTAGCGAGATGGTCGCGATCATGGAACGGTGCGGCCTCCACATCGAGGCGCACCATCATGAAGTGGCGACCGCGGGCCAGATGGAAATCGACATCAAGTTCGACACCCTCACGAAGACCGCAGACTCTCTGATGCTGTACAAATACATCTGCAAGAACACCGCCCGGAAGCATGGCAAAACGGTCACGTTCATGCCGAAGCCGATATACGGGGACAACGGATCCGGAATGCACACGCACCAGAGCTTGTGGAAGGGGGAGAAGCCGCTGTTCGCCGGCGACAAGTACGCGGGACTCTCCGAGATGGCGCTACATTACGTGGGAGGTCTCCTGAAGCACGCGGCGTCGATCGTCGCGTTCGCGGCCCCCACCACCAATTCCTACAAGCGGCTGGTCCCTGGCTATGAAGCCCCGGTCAATCTGGCCTATTCGCGGAGGAACCGCTCCGCCGCTATCCGCATCCCCATGTATAGCTCGAGCCCCAAAGCGAAGCGGATCGAGTTTCGGCCTCCGGACCCCTCTTGCAATCCCTACATCGCCTATGCGGCGATGCTCATGGCGGGATTGGACGGCATCGAAAACCGGATCGACCCCGGCGAGCCCTTGGACAAGGATATCTACGGGCTTTCGCCCCGGGAGCTCAGGAAGGTTCCATCGCTTCCCGGCTCGCTGGAGGATGCCCTCCGATCGCTCGAGAAGGACCATGCATTCCTTCTCAAGGGCGACGTATTCACCGAGGACGTCATCCAGACGTGGATCGAATACAAGCTCGAAAGAGAGGTGGATCCTCAGCGATTCCGCCCCACGCCTTCCGAATTCGCTCTCTACTTCGACATCTGAGCCTCCGGAAACGGGAGGAAGGCGCGCTGGGGCCGTTTCCGGCGCAGCCTTTACTCTGCGCGCCGGTCGTCGATAGAATCCGGAAATGACCACGCGCGGAGCCGATCCACCTCGAAAACCTCCCGTCGATTTCGGGATGGCGCCGGAGGCGCAGGAGTTTCTCGAGGAGCAAATCCTTTCGAGCCCGGATCCGCCCTTCCTGCAACAAATCCTCGCTCGCTACCAGTCTCGCAACGGCCTCCCTTCGGATCGCCAGCAGCTGCTGGCTCTCGCATGTCTGTGCGGCGAGAGCCCGTTCCTAGGGGAGCTGTTGTTGCAGAACCCTGCCTATCTTTCCTGGGTCGTCGGACATCTGAGCGTGGAGGGGACGCGATCGGCCGAGGATTTGCGCGAGGACCTGGCGAGATTCGGCTTCACGTCCTCCGACCTCTCCGACTCCGCCATCCTCAGGCGATTCAAGCTCCGGGAATACCTGCGAATCGCGCTGCGGGATTTCTTCGGAAAGGCGGACCTCTCGGAAACGACCCGCGAGCTTTCGTTGCTCGCGGACGTGCTTCTGCAGGAAGCCACGCGCGCATCCCTGCGGGAGCTCCGCGAGCTGCACGGCGCGCCGCAATACAACGACGATTCAGGAAGACTCTGCGAAGCGGCCTTTGCCGTGCTGTCTCTGGGCAAGCTCGGTGGCGAGGAGCTCAACTACAGCTCGGACGTCGATCTCATCTACGTCTACAGCCGAGAGGGGCAAACTTCGGGCCGCGATTCCGATCCCGACAGCGTGATTTCGAACCGCGAGTTCTTCACGCGCGTGGGCGAGCGAACCACCCATCGCATTGCCGGAATCTCGCAGGAAGGCCAGGTGTTCCGCGTGGATCTCGGGCTTCGCCCCGGCGGGAAGGACGGGGATCTGGTCCAGTCGCGCCGCGCACTCCTATCCTATTACAGGACGTGGGCCCGCTCTTGGGAGAAGCAGGCTCTCATCAAGATCCGCGCCCCCGCGGGCGATCCTACCTTGGGCGAGTCGCTTGTCCGAGAACTGAAGACCTGCATCGACCCCCCAGGAAGCCCGGTGCTCGCGGCTCTCGACATCAAGGAAATGAAAGACCGAATCGACGAGGAATTGAGCCGGTCCGGCAGGAGCGAGCTCGACTTGAAGCTCGGGCGGGGAGGGATTCGAGAGCTTGAGTTCGCCGTCCAAGCGCTCCAGATGAGCTACGGCCGGACCCAGCCCTGGGTGCACGAAGGAAACACGCTTCGAGCGCTTCACCGGCTCGCGGACAAGGATCTCGTGACCTATGGCGAGCATTCGAGCGTGGCGCAGGCCTATATCTTCCTTCGCACCGTCGAGCACCGCCTGCAGCTGGATCGCAATCGCCAAACCTATCTCCTGCCCGTCGAGTCCCGAGGTGTCCGGATTCTGGCCCGAAAACTCGGCTTTCTGGAGGAGCACGGAAGCCGAGACTTCCTCGACGAGCTCGAGCGACATCGGCAGGTGGTCCGCAGTTTTTACGATCGGGTCATCGGGTCCCTCTCGCAGCCCTCGTTCGAGGGAACCGACCCCGACCCTCTTTTGGACCCTGTCTCCGATGCGGCCCTCGCCGCGCTTCTCGATCCGATCGCCAAGGCGGGTGCCGGACAGTTCCTGCGTCCGCTGCAGCGGATCCGGCGGCTCTTTTCCCCGGAACAAATCCGTCCTTCGGAAAGACGGGGAGTGAGGAGGGTGTCTGCCGCCATCATGGAAGAAGCCACGTCGGCCCAAGAGCCGGGACGGGTCTTCGCACGCCTGGAAAGATTCCTGGCCTCGCTGCTGTTGGAGCCTGCGGCTCGGCAGGCATTCTTCCAAAACTCGGAGTGGATTCCACCTCTCGTGCGACTTCTCTCGAAGAGCGAGCATCTTGCCATGATTCTCACCCGTCACCCCCAGATCCTGGAGGAATTGGAGGGAGTCCCCGAGGCGCTGAAGGATTGGAGGCTCACGGATTTCACGGATCGACTCCGCGAGCTGCTCGCCGGCGCTTCTGGAATCCGAGAGGCCTCGGCGATCTTGAGACGATTCCATCAACGCCAGACGCTCTTCACCGGCTTTCGCGACGTGCACCGACAGGACAGCTTGGGGCGCACGCTGCAGCGACTCACCGATTTGGCCCAAGCCTGTCTCCTTGAAGGAGAATTCGCCAGCCGCCGGTGGATCTCCGGTTCCGGAAAAGACACTCGCTTCTGCGTCCTGGGACTGGGGAGGCTCGGCTATCGGGAGCTGGACTACAACTCGGATCTCGATCTCGTTTTCGTAGAAGAGGCGGACGAGGGCTCGTCGGTGCCCGCGGAGAGCACCCGCCGGCGCGCCGAGTGCCTCATCCACATGCTCACGGCCATCACGCAGGAGGGCTCGCTGTACAGCGTCGATCTGAGGCTTCGTCCCGCCGGTGCGGAAGGCGAGCTCGTCCAGACTTCCCGCAGCCTTCTCGAATACTTCAGGTCGACGGCTCGAACCTGGGAAAAGATGGCCTTGCTGAAGGCCAGGCCCGTGGCGGGAGATCTCGACTTCGGGAATCGGATTCGGGATGCCTTGGTGGCGGGCGCCTTCGAAAGCGTCGATCGCTCAATCCTGGGCGCCGAGGTCAAGGAAATGAAGGAGGCGTTGGAGCAATCGATCCCCCACGCGAAGCGCGAGGGGATTCCCCTCAAGCTCGGGGCTGGCGGCCTGTTGGAGATTCACTTCATCATCGAATACCTGCAGCTCTATCATCGAGTGC
>DASYRY010000297.1:0-8137 GCA_036004025.1 Candidatus Polarisedimenticolia bacterium
CTCGTCGAGGCTCGCCGAAAAGGTGTGGCGGCCGTTGTTCATCGAGACGAAATAGAGGTAATCGGTCTCTTGCGGGCGAAGCGCCGCTTCGATCGAGTCTCTGCCGGGGTTCGCGATAGGTCCCGGAGGCAGCCCTGAGAATGCGTAGGTGTTGTACCGAGACTGGATCCGCAGATCGCTGCGCGTGATCATTCCTCGATACCGATCACGCATGACAAGGGCGAAGATGATGGTGGGGTCGCACTGCAGCTTCATTCCCTTCTGCAGCCGGTTGTGAAACACCGAGGAGATGACGGCTCTTTCCTGCGCCTGGCCCGTCTCTTTCTCGATCAGAGAGGCGAGAGTGACGACTTGGCGAGGGCTCATGTCCAGCTCCGCGGCGCGTGCGCGCCATTCCTCGGTCCATATCTGCCGGTGATTAGCCACCATCTTGTCCACGATCTGCTTGGCCGTCGTTCCTTTGGCCAGCGCGTAGGTGTCGGGGTAGAGATAACCCTCCAGGTCCGTGGCCTCCGGATCGAGATCCTCGATTCGCGAGGTGTCCAGGAATTCCTGCCGGAACTCCTCTTCCTTGCCGAATCCCTCTTTGCGGAACAGCATGAAGATCTGTCCGCTGCGAAGTCCCTCGGGAACCGTGACCCGGTGATAGTAGATGTCCCCGCGGACCAGCTTCCTGAACACCTGGGGCGCGGTCATGGGTCCCTCGAACATGTACTCCCCCGCCTGGAGCCGTCGTCCTCGGCCAGTCACCGCCAGGTAGACCCTTCCGAATGGGCCCTCGCGGAGAATTCCGCGATCCTGGAGAAGCCGGAGAATCTCATGCGACGGGGCCCGCGGCACTTCCACCAGAATCCGTGGCCCGTCATAGCCGCGAAAGGGCACTTCGGCCCACAGGTAGTAAAGAACTAGGCCCATCACGACGGGGACCCAGAGAAAAACCGCCGAAAAGATGAAGAACGTCCGAAGAGCCGATTGCCGCTTGGAGCCGCGCCGGCGCAAGGTTTTTTTCGGCATCGATCGGGGCGTCACCGGGGGGATCCTCCTGCGTTCCGATAATCCAGGTAGCCCTGCAAGATCAGGCTCGCCGCCATGGAATCCACCACCTGGCGGCGCTTCTCGCGGCGCACTTCGGCCTGGATGAGAGTCCGCTCAGCCTCGACCGTCGTGAGCCTCTCATCCCAGGTTTCCACGGGGATCGGCACCGCCCTTCTCAGCCGCTCGATGAACTCGTGCGTGAGGCGGGCCCTCTCTCCTTCCGTGCCATCCATACGGATGGGAAGACCGACGACGATCCTCCGGACTTCGTGCTCCCCGATCAAGAAGCGCAGCGCGGAGAGGTCTTTCTTCCATCCGATGCGTGTCAGCGAAGGGAGCGGGCCGGCAGTCCATCCCAAGGCGTCGCTCAGGGCCAGTCCGATCCGTCTGTCTCCAAGATCCAGCGCCAGAGTGCGCTCCACAGAGCTACCCATCCGTTCCGACCCCCTGAGCGTGGCGATCCGCATTATGGCTCAGGTCGTGCCTCTTGACAGCAGAACCGGCGCGACTAGGATCGGTCCATGATCCGCGGGCCGGCGCAACCTCCCCGAGAAAAGATCTCCGTCCTGCTTCCTCAGCTGGAAGCCATCCTGCGGGTCCGGGGACGCCTTGGCGCCGAGGAGGCCTGCCGGAGAATCCTGCGCATCAGCCCCTTGAGCCCGAACCTTGCCTCGCTCCTTCTGCGCACGGCCTTGGATGGCGATCGGCGGTTCCAGGTGGAGGAAGATGGATCGGTTCGTCTCGCATCCCCCGCCTCCCGGACCCCGATTCCCTTGGCGGACCTCGTCTTCACCGTGGTCGATCTCGAAACCACCGGCGGCTCCGGCTCGGACCGCATCCTTGAAGTGGGAGCGGTACGGGTGGAGCGCGGAGAGAGCGCTCGAGAGTTCTCGGCGTTGGTCAACCCTGGCGCCCCCATTCCGCCTTTCATTGCATCGCTGACGGGCATCCGTGACGAGATGGTCGCCTCGGCGCCTCGGTTCGGCGAGATTGCCGAGCCTCTCCTGGAGTTCGTCGGCCAATCCACCTTCGTGGCTCACAACCTTCCCTTCGACCTCGGTTTTCTCAACCGTGAGCTTGGCCTGCATTGCGGCTTCACCCTGGGGAATCCGACCCTCTGTACGCTCCGCCTCGGACGCCGGCTCCTGCCCCACCTTCCCGATCGACGTTTGGACACCCTTGCGCATCATTACGGGATCCCCATCGAAGGGCGGCATCGAGCCCTGGGCGACGCGCGAGCGACCGCGATCCTGCTGACGAGACTGATCGGAGAGCTGGCGGAACGAGGCATCGAGCGGATGGATCAGGTGGATGCGTTTCTTGCTCCGCCCGACCCCCGCCGGCGGAGAAAGAGCCTCACCGAGACGTGACGGGAGCCGCGGGCGGCGCGGCATTCTCCTCCCAGTGCCGGATCTTGACCCTGTAGGCAAGCGGATCGAAATCGGGGCTGTTGTCGGGGGTGTGGCAAGTCACACAGAATTCCCGGGTGACAGCGCCGTATCCCTTCCCGATCTTGTCGGGATGGCCGGTGCCCGGACCGTGGCAAGCCTCGCACTGAACGTTCGTCAGGTCGGGAGTGGATTTCGCATTGAGGAAACCGGTGGGGCGATGGTAGCCGGTCGTGTGGCATCCCACGCAGTCGGGATTGTAGTCCTGATGCCTGTCCTCGAGAATCTTGAACGCATGAGCGTGCTTCGATTTTTCCCATAGATCGTAGGCTTCTTCATGGCAGGTCTTGCATGCCTCGGACTTGACGAAGGCCGAGCCCTCGCTCATGGCCCGGATCTTCACGGCGTCGATCAAAGGCGCTTCTTTCTTGTGAATCTCGTTGATAGCGATGCGGTTTTGATCGACAAGATCCATGATGGCGGGATCGTCGGGAACCAGTTTTCCTAAGCTGATCATTTCGGTGTCCAGCCTCGCGACCGGGCCTTCTTCCGAGAGAAAGACCCGGACCTCACCAAGCTTTTTCCCCTGGTTCCCCGCATAGAGCACCTTGGCGCGAGTCCGTGGAGCTCCCCCGGCCGCGCTCGTCGCCGGGGTCCCGGAGGGCGAGACCGGGCCTCCATCCTCGGACAGCTGAATGGGCCCCGACCCCCCGAGAACGAGGCCGACTCCCTCCACCTGTTTGATGAGATCCTTCGCCTGCTCGGGCTCGAGGGTGGTGAGGACGACCAGGAAATCGATCTTGCGGGCGAGCGCCGCGACCTGTCCGCGCAACGCGGCGACCGGGTCGGCGGTGACGATGCGCCGGCCGTCGGAAGTGGGAACGGAAAGTCCCGAGTTCATCCTCGCGAGCCCTACGATGCCGACCCGCAGCTTTCGTTTCCGGGCTCCCGCGTTGCCAACCTCGATCGACTTTACCATCGAGGCAGCGAAGGCCGGTCGCGCGTCGTCCTGATAGACGAGGTTGGCGCTGAGGAGGGCGATGCTGTTCTGCTTGGACCACTCCCGGATCTTGTCGGGCCCGAACAGCAGGTCCCTTTCCCCGAGATTAGCCGCGGCATACCCCATCCGAGCCATGCCGGAGAACAGGGTCTGGGTATTCCGCTTTCCTGCTTCGGAGGTGTCGCCCGCGAAATTCCCGGCGTCCAGCCATATTTGCGGTGTCTCTGGGAAGAACTTACGGAATTCCTTGCCGTATCCCGCCCGCCGGGCGAGTCCCCCTGAGGGGTTCTTCGGTCAGCCACAGGGCTCGGTCCAGCCCATCACCTCGCTGCTGTACAGAAAAACGAGGTGGGGAGGAGGGCCTCCGCGAACCTGAGAGCCGTACGAGATGACGCTCGGATCCCCCGCCTCTCCGGCCCGGGCCGGTCCGCCCGCGAGCGAGACGAGAAAAACCCACAGCCCAGCAATCGCCGCCAAGCCAAGAAGAAAAAAGTTTCGCCTCAAAAGCGGTTTCCGTAGACCCTGCATGATAGGGAGTGATTATAATGTCCGCTTCCAAAGAGTTCAACGGATCCAGAACAACTGGCGAGAAACTTCATATGCTTCCCCTGGATCGGCCACTCATCCTGGCATCCGCCTCCCCCCGAAGGGCCCATCTGCTCCGCACTCTCGGGGTGCCCTTTTCCCAGAGCCCCACGAACGTGCCCGAGGATATCCGGCCCGGCGAAAAGCCGGAGCAGTTCGTGCTTCGCCTGGCGATGGAGAAAGCGCGGGCCGGAGCCATGGCCGCACCTTCCCGCTCGCTGGTTCTGGGCTGCGACACGATCGTCGTCTCCGGTACCCGGGTTCTTGGAAAACCCCGCGATCAGGAAGAGGGAAGGGAGATGCTTCTCAGCCTGGCAGGCCGGTCGCATCTCGTGATCAGCGGCCTCGCGTTTCTGCTCCTTCCCGAAACCCAATGGTCCGCGGGAGTTTCCGAGACCCGAGTGACATTCCACTCCCTGCCCACCGCCGCAATCCAGAGGTATCTCGAGACCGGAGAATACCGGGACAAGGCAGGAGCCTATGCGCTCCAGGGCGCCGCGGCGCTTTTCGTGGATCGCATCGAGGGAAGCGCCACTAACGTCATCGGCCTCCCCCTCGATCTCATGCCCCGCCTCCTCCGCCAACTGGGTCTCTGGTTTCCCGAGGCCTGAAACCCGCCAATATTCCGACGTCTTTCGTCTCAGGTCCCCCTTGTTCCCGGAGAGGGCGGGGACCTACATTGGCCTTGGAGGAGTACGAATGGAATCCACGCTTCTGGATGATTACGAGCGGGAAATCCGGGTGCGCATTGGCGGGAAGGAGTTCATGGTCCCGGAGAACAACACCTTGCTTCGGATCCTCCAGCACCTTTCTTGCGAGATTTCCTACAGCCGCTTCTGCTGGAATGGCGACTGCCACAACTGCATCTTCGCCTACCGCTCCGGCGCTTTGGAAAAAAAGGCGCTGGCCTGCCGCGTCAAGGTGGCGGAAGGCATGGAAATCACCAACCTTCCCGAAGGAATCCGGTTCAACTGACTTCCGGACGGACCGGCGGGGTCCAGCGCAACACCGGCTTCCGCGCCGCCGCCGCCTCGTCGAGACGCCCCACGGGAGTCGTGTGAGGAGCCTTGCGGAGCATCTCGGGATCTTCCTCGGCCTCCTTGGCGATGCGCAGCATGGCGTCCACGAAGGCGTCGAGATCCTCGATCCCTTCGCTCTCGGTCGGCTCGATCATCAGAGCGCCCTTGACGATGAGGGGGAAGTAAATCGTAGGAGGATGGATGCCGTAGTCCATCAGCCTCTTCGCCACATCCAGCGTCCTCACCCCGAATTTCTCCAGGTTCCGGTCGGAAAGAATCACCTCGTGCAAGGACGCTGAGGCATAGGGAAGATGATAGGTTCCCTCCAGTCTCTTGCGCAGATAGTTGGCGTTGAGCACCGCCGTCTCGGCGATCTCGCGAAGTCCCTCGGCGCCGTTGGCCAGGATGTAGGCGGCGGCCCGGACATGCATTCCGAAGTTCCCGTAGAACCCGTGGACCTTCCCGATGCTGTGCGGAAGGTCCGAGCTCCACTTCCAGTGCGACTCGTGCCTCACCACCCTGGGGACCGGAAGGAAGCGCGAAAGCGGCTCCTTGACTCCCACGGGCCCGCTCCCGGGCCCCCCGCCGCCGTGGGGCGTGGAGAAGGTCTTATGCAGATTCGTGTGCATCACGTCGACGCCCATGTCGCCCGGTCTCGCCACACCCACGAACGCATTCAGGTTGGCACCATCGAGATAGACCAGACCTCCCCCCGCGTGAACGACCCGACAGATCTCGCCGATTTCCCGCTCGAACACTCCCAGCGTATTGGGATTGGTGAGCATCAGCACCGCGACGTCTTCCCGCATCCGCTCCTTGAGATCTCCCAGGTGGACGCAGCCGCGCTCGTCGGAGGTGATCTCCTCGACCCGATAGCCGCAGAGGTGCGCCGAGGCGGGGTTCGTGCCGTGGGCCGAGTCGGGGATGAGCACGATCTGCCGTGGATTGCCGTGGGCCTGGTGGTAGGCGCGCACCATCTTGATCCCGGTGAACTCACCCTGGGCGCCGGCGGCGGGCTGCAGGGTGAAGGCATCCATGCCCGTAATCTCGCAGAGATACCTCTCCAGATCCGCCATCACTTGAAGACATCCCTGCACAGCGCCCTCCGGCATGAGCGGGTGCGCTTCCGCAAAACCGTCCAGCCGCGCGATCTTCTCGTTCACCTTGGGGTTGTACTTCATCGTGCAGGACCCGAGCGGATAGAATCCCTCGTCGTTGGCGTAATTGAGGCGCGACAGCCGCGTGAAGTGCCGCACCACTTCCCTCTCGGAAAGCTCGGGAAATCCCTCGATCTCGTCCCTCGTCCAGCGCGCATCCAGCGCGTCCGCGACGGGTCCGTCCCACGCCGGCACTTCGCAGCCCCGCTTGCCGGGTGCGCTCTTCTCGAACAGAAGCCCCTCCCGCCTGCGGGGCGGATTCTTCTGCACGCTCACAGCGCCCTCCCCATCTCTTGCGCGAACCGGTCGATCTGCGCGCGGCTGTTGGTCTCGGTGACGCAGATCAGGAGATCCTGGGTGCGGTCCGGGAAGTATTCCGAGAGCGGAAGTCCGGCCACGATCTGCTTGTCGAGAAGGCTCCGGTGGACCTTCGCGGCATCCTTGGGCAGCCGGAGGACGAACTCGTTGAAAGAAGGTCCCGAATAGGGAACGCGGCACCCCGGCGTGCGGGAAAGCACTGCCTTGGCATATTCGGCCCGGGAGCGATTCTGCTGCGCAAGCTCCCTCATCCCCTGCTTTCCCAGCGTCGCCATGAAGAGAGTCGCCGCGAGCATGCACAGCCCCTGGTTCGTGCAGATGTTCGAGGTGGCCCGCTCGCGCCGGATGTGCTGCTCGCGGGTCGCCAGGGTCAGGACGTAGCCGATTCTGCCCTCCGAGTCCTTGGCTTGTCCTACGAGTCTGCCCGGGAGCTCTCGCACGAATTCCGAGCGCACGGCCATGAATCCGAGGTAGGGCCCGCCGTAGGAGAGCGGGATGCCGAAGGACTGCGCTTCTCCCAGCGCCACGTCCGCTCCGGCTGAGCCGGGCGCCTTCAGCATCCCCAGGCTGACCGCCTCGTTCACCACCACGAGACCCAGGGCTCCCGCCTTGTGCGCCGCCCGACAGAGAGCCTCCGCGTCTTCGACACGGCCGAGGAAATTGGGTTGCTGCAGGACCAGCGCGGCCGAATCCCCGCTCAGGGCTCGCGCCGCCGCCTCCGGCTCGACGACGCCGCCACCTCCGGCGCCAACTTCGACGATTTCAATCCCGAGCGTCTCGGTCAAGGTCCGCGCAACACGGAGATAGTCCGGGTGCACCCACCCCGCCACGACCACCTTGCGGCGGCGTTTGACCCGGTGGGCCAGGAGGATGCCCTCGGCGAGCGCGGAGGCACCATCGTAAAGCGAGGCGTTCGCCACGTCGAGGCCGGTGAGCTGGCAAATCAGCGTCTGGAATTCGAAAATGGACTGCAGCGTCCCCTGGCTGAATTCGGGCTGGTAGGGTGTGTAGGACGAATAGAACTCGGCTCGCGAGATCAGGTGGTCCACCACGGCGGGAATGAAGTGCCGGTAAGCCCCGCCTCCCAGGAACACCGCCGAGTCGTGCGGGTCCAGATTGTTGCGCGAAAGCCCCCGGAAGTATGCCATCAGATCTGCCTCGGAATGGGGCGGCGGCAGATCCAGCGGCTGTTTGAGACGATAGGTCTCGGGAATGGAATCGAACAGCTGCTCGGCATGCTCCAGACCCAGTGCCAGGAGGAGCTTTTTCCGCTCGGCGGGGCCGGAAGGAATGTAACGCACGGACTAGTGCCCCCCCTCCTCGACGTGGCTCCGGTAGCCCTCCGAGGTCAGCAGCTTTTCCATCTCGGAGGGATCGGCCACCTTCACTCGGACGAGCCATCCTTCGCCGTACGGATCGGCATTGACCTTCTCCGGGTGATCACGCAGCGACTCGTTCGCCTCCAGCACCTCGCCGGAAACAGGGGCGTAGACCTCGGACACGGCCTTCACCGACTCGATGGTGCCCAGCTCCTGTCCGGCCGACAGCGCGCGCCCCTTCTCAGGCAGGTCCACGAACACCACATCCCCGAGCTCCGACTGAGCGTAATGGGTGATCCCGATGATGCCCACCCCG
>DASYRY010000298.1:0-4869 GCA_036004025.1 Candidatus Polarisedimenticolia bacterium
GGGCAAGATCATGCATGAGTTGGAGGCCAGGCGGGAGCAGAGGAAGGAGCGCTCAGTCGCCCTGATTCGCCTGGAGCAGCTCTATCCCTTTCCTGCCGAAGAGCTGGGGCGGGAGCTGCGGCGACATTCCCGCTCCCGGGAAATCGTCTGGGTGCAGGAGGAGCCGGGAAACATGGGCGCGCTCCGCTTCGTGCGTCCGCTGTTGGATTCCGTCTCGGACGGACGCCCCGTCCGAGCGGTGAACCGCTCCGAGAGCGCCAGCCCGGCCACCGGCTCGGCCAAAGCCCACGCCATCGAGCAGGAAACGCTGCTTACTCTCGCTTTCGCCCCTTTGCGCCCCGACTCCGGCTCCACGCTTCCCGGCTAGTCCACTCCCCACCACGAAACGAGGTTCTCACCTCTTCACCTGTGAAATGCGGTGCCGTGCCTGACCTCGCCCTCCATCCCGAATGTCTCGGAATCGCTGCTAATCAAAGAGGAGACTCCCGGCGCCGGGAGGGGGTCTCGGCGCCAGGAGTCGGCCGGGTTTGGGCTAGTTGCAGGTGCCCGGACAAGCATTCGGCGGACAATTGTCCACCGGATAGCAGGGCTCATCGACGCATTCATAGCTCCAGCAACTGCCCGCGCACCCCGTCGCATAGCACTTGACGTCCACGAACTTGCAGAACGATGTGATTCCCAGTCCCGCGCAACAGGGGGTCGAATAGGTGCACACGTTCTCGGGAAGCGAGACCGTCGTACAGGTGGCGTCGCACGAACAGCTGTAATTGCAACATCCGTGCGCCCCGTTTTCACAGTTGGACAGATTGCATCGGACCCCATTCACCGGACAGAAGCTGTTCGTGCATTGATTGCAGCTCGGGGCCATGGGCTCGGGTGTCGGCGCCCGCCCTTCGAGGCTGTCCGCGCGGTGCTCTGCTCCTCGCGAGGATTTGGCCACGTCGGCGGCACCGGTCGTCACGATACCCAATGAGGTGATGTAGAGCGCGCCTGCCACGACGAGGGCCACGGCCAGCCATGGGATCAGGACTCTGGGCTTCATACGGACCTCCTCTTCGGACCTTGGCCCCTGGCGTCATGGGGACCCTCTCCCCCGGTTGCCACGAACGACCCGGTAAAGGAGGTTCGCGACCCGCCGGGCCGGCAAGGTGGACTACCACTCCGGCCATCCCGTTCAGGAGCTAAAGTGACATGTTGGAGCGTATTCGATGCTTGTCCAGGACCGAAATCGGCACTTTCGCAATTCACAGTGTGTCGCTCTTGCCTCGTAATTCGCGGGGAGTTTTTCCGAACGCTCGCCGTAAGGCACGGCGCAAGGAGGAGCCGTCGGCATAGCCGAAATCACCGGCGATCGACTCCACCGACGCGCGTGTGGACCGGAGCCTGTTCACGATGGGGAGAAGCTCGAGCTTGCGAACGTGACGCATGGGAGAGGAATAGCCGCATTTCCGGAATATCTTGAGAAGGTGGTTCGGGCTGACGTGGAACAGGGCGGCGACCTCGGCCAGATTCAGATGGCGCGCCGCCGCGAGTCGAAGCAGACCGCTCGCTCCACGCAGCCGAACCAAGGAGGGCAGGTAGGTACGACGCGCGACGCTCGCGTCGCGATACACCTTCAGGAGATGTGAGTGGGATCGATTCCGAGGGTCCATGAGCATCCCCGCCTCGAGGGGACGCTCAAAGGCAACCTTGATGCCAGCCTTTCAAGTCCGATGCGTCTTTCTTCCATTCCCCAAGAATTGGCGCGACTTACGGGCGCGACCTGGGCGACGAGGTGCTTCTGAGCTCAGGAACTTACATAAGTGACTCTGATGCGTTTGAGACGGATCCTCTCCCAACGTTATTTCACAGAGGCACTTCTGGACCGAAGGCGAGCAAAGGACCTGAGACTCTCGAGCGACTGTAGCGAACTCTATGAAAGCCCACGAGTTGAAATCCCACGCGTCTCACCGATGCAAAGCCGAGACGGTTCGCGGAGAAACCTCGGTCGCCTCTTGATGGCGCGAGGAGGCCCGCCGCCGGATTAGATCAGCCTGCGCAGCTTCAGTGAAACTTCGATCGTTTTTCCATCGCGCTGCAGCTCGACCGCGATCGCGTCCCCGTCCTTCCGCAGCTTTTCACGCAGCTCGAAGTAGCTTCCTGTATCCACCTTCACGCCTCCGATCCGGGATACCACGTCATTCTCCTGGATTCCCGCCTCCGCGGCGGGAGAACCGACAAGCACCGTGTTCACCCGAATCGAGCCATCTCGGGCCGGCTCGGCCTGCATGCCCGACATGTCCCACTCGAACGGCTCGGTAAAGCGACGGGCGGGCTGCAGTACCATCCTGCCAGCGGCGTAGTCGAAAGTGACATTGAAGCGATTGAGCGCTCCATTCCCAAGATTTCCATCGCGAGAGTCCATGCCTCGCGGCGAGCGATACTCCTTGTCCGGAAAAGTCGAGACGACGTCCGTCAGCGTGAGCCCTCCCAGCTCGAGCGCCCGGATGCGGCCGACTCGCCCCATCAGCGGACCGCTGAGACCTCTCCCGATGCGCGTCGCGATGGCGGATCGAGGCGCGGCGATTCCTCCGCCCTCCTTCTCGTTGAGGGAGACGGCGTGCGTGGCTCCCAGATCGACGACAAGGTTGACCGGCACGCTCTCTCCCTCGCCGACCCGGACTTTTGCCTCGACGAAGGGCGCGGGGTGCTCTCCCGTAAAGGGAATGATGGCCGCTCCCTCAGGCGGCCGGTAGGACCCTGGGCGCCGGAGAATCACGACGCTGCGATCGTTGTCCACCGTCACGGTGAAATGACGGAACAGCAACGCTCCAATCACGCCGTCGCTGTAGGCGGCGAAGCCAGGGATCGGGGGGAGAATGATGGCCCCGGCGTCGAGAATCTCGAGCCCGCCCATTCGGCATGAGAGACCTGTCGCGACACGCGCCGATTTCGCCTCTCCGCTTCCTCCCGCGCCGCTCACCTTGAGATTCGCGCCGTCCAGATAGGCAAGATGGAGAGCGTCCACCTTCCCGGAGTCGTGCAAGCCGATTTCCTGGGAAGGCATGCCGGTGTCCAGTGTGAGGTGGAAAGGCCCTTGTTCGTTCACCATGATGGGAAGCTCGATGTGCTGGTTGACGAGCCGGAACGGGATCGTCACCTCTTCCGTTCCCGGAGGAAGCTCGAAGCGCGGGCTGGAGAGAGGCGGGTGACCCCCGTGAGGGCTCTTCTGGCCTGCCGCAATGAGGGTGGGAAGCAAGAGCATGAAAACGGCGACTCGGGAATGCCTCATCGGGATCGTCTCCTGGGCTCGGCCCGTGAGTGGGCAGCCGGGTTTCAGCAAGAGCCGTGCCGGCTGGGAATGGACCGAATCGCCCTTCCGATACGGGCAAGAAGAGGAAATCGTACCCGATCTGCGGCAGGCTGCCTCAAATGCGGCGGGCGGCCGGGAGTCGGGATGAATACTCCTAGCGGGGAAGGGCGAACTGAATCTCCGGCGAGGCTTTCTCGGAGGCGTGGACCTTGTACATTTCGCGTGGGGTCATCGCCAGGCTGCCTGCCAGGAAGACGTACGGCACCTGCTGGATACGCGTGTTGTTGAGGGTTACCGACTCGTTGTAGAACTCGCGGCGATCGGCGATGTCATTCTCCAGCGCGCTGACCCGCTGCTGGAGCTGGGTGAAGTTCTGGTTCGCCTTCAGCTCCGGATAGGCCTCGGCCAGAGCGAACAGGCTCTTGAGCGCTCCTCCCGCGTCGGCGCTGGCCTGGGCCATGTCGGTCGGCCCTTTCGCCTGGAGGAAGCGACTCCGCGCCTCGATGATCCTCTGCAGCGTCTCGCGCTCGTACTGCATGTATCCTTCGCAGACCTTGACCAGCTTCGGAATCTCGTCGAATCGTTGCTTCTCGAGCACCTCGATGTTGGCCCAGGACTTGTCGACGTTGACCTTCACCTGCACCAGCTGATTGTAGATGCCGGCGAGGTAACCGGCCCCGATGACGATGGCCAGAAGCAGACCGACCAGCAGCACGACACCCATAGGTTTCCCCTCAATGGAAGAGTGTTTCCCAGGGGAAGCTCCAGCCCCCGGGCAGAACGCCCAATCGTCCCAGGATTGAAACGGTCATGGTCATGAAGCCCGCGACACCCGCCGACCCGCTTCCCAGCGCCTTCCAGCCCAGCAAAGACGTAAGGCTCCGCTCGCCGCGGTCCGAGATGACGAAGGTGGACTCCAGCTCCCCTGCGCCCAATGCCAGCTCTTCGCATGGCGCGGCGGAGCTTCTGTCCAGCTCCTCCCGCCGGATGTCATCCTTGACCACGGCGACGATGCCGGCCCACTCCTGCTCATCCAAAGTCTGGTTGGCGTCCAGGTCGAATCGCTCGATCGCCGCAGGGTCTTTCTTGATTCGCCGCAGGTGCTCGGTGAGCTGCGCGCGTCGTTGCTCGGCCTCTCCTTGCTGTCTCGTCACCGTTCCTATCACGTAGACAAAATCTCCCGCGTCGATGCGCCATTCGCGATATCTCCGCCGCTTTGCAAACCAGCCTTCGCCCCGCTCGACTCTTTGATAATCGCGTCCCAGGAGAACATCCGCCCCTTCCGGGTTGACCAGGATTCGGCCGGTTGCGTCCTCGACGTGAAACGGGACGTTGGAGATCCCCTGGTCGACCGTCACCCAGCGGCGGCCCCCCTTGCCTGATTGCCGCTCCTCCTCTACCTGGTAGCGGTAGAAATGACAGGAAGCCCCGGACAGGGGCGCCGGCAGCGTCGCCGTACGGGGGGCATGACCCTGAATCTCCGCCAGACCCAACGCGACCGAGCGGATGGGAGATGCGGGAACGTTCTCGATCATATTCTTCTTGCGAAGCTGCAGGAAGCCGTAGCGAATGAGGAC
>DASYRY010000299.1:0-8898 GCA_036004025.1 Candidatus Polarisedimenticolia bacterium
TGATTCCGAGGATTTCGCTAAAGGTCTTAAGTCGATCGTTCGAGCGATCCGCCGCGGCATCGAGCCGGGGACCCAGGAGTCCTCCGGTCAGAGAACCGGCTGCCAAGACAGCCACGGCCAGGGCCAATTGTCGCGATTTCACAATCTATGCTCCAACTAGTCACCTAGAGTATAGGGTGATGATGCGGGGAAGTAAAGGACACATCGACACTTGAGAGCTTTTGGCAGGGAGAAGGTGGAAGGGAGATTCCCGTTGCCGGACAGGGTCGTTGACTTGCCACTCCGACCAAATTAGCATATTCGAACGACATAGCGTTTGAGGGAATATTGGCTTCCGGAAGGGGCCTCCGAAAGAGGTGAAGGTGTTCGGTTCTTTGGGTGCTCCGGAGCTTGTGGCGATCTTCGTCCTCGCCCTTCTCCTGTTTGGACCGAAGCGGCTCCCCGAAATCGGCCGCGCTCTCGGAAAGAGCCTTGCGGAAATCCGCAAAGCGACGACGGAACTGAAGGTTACGCTGGAACGGGAGATGGTCGAAGAGGAAGCATCTCAGACAGGTCCCTCCGTCACCGATCCGGCTGTTAGCGGATCGGACCCCACCCTACCCCCCGAGGGCGATGTCGAGCGTGGAAGATCCCCTGTCTGACAGGGGAAGAATGTCGTTTCTCGGACACTTGGGGGAGCTCCGAGTCAGGCTGTCCCGCGCCCTCCTGACCCTGGCGGTCTGTTTTGCGGTAGCTTGGTCCCAATCGGGACGAATCTTCCGGGTCCTCTTAGAGCCCCTGCAGCCCTACCTCAACGGGCGCAAGCCCGTTTTCATCGATATCACCGAGCCGTTCTTCCTTTACATGAAAGTGTCTCTCCTGGTGGCGACCTTCGCCGCCTCTCCCCTAATTCTCTACGAGCTCTGGGCTTTCGTTTCCCCGGGGCTCTATCCCAAAGAGAGGAAGTACGTCGCCCCATTCGTCGTCATCGCCAGTCTCCTATTCGTGGGTGGGGGGCTCTTCGGCTATTTCGTGGGATTTCCCTACGCCGCACGATTTCTATTATCCGTGGCTGGCGATTTCGAGCCGGCGCTGACCATCAAGAATCTTTTTGGGTTCGAAAGCAAGATCATTCTTGGAATGGGTTTGGTCTTTGAAATGCCTGCCGTGATTTTTCTGCTCTCTCGCCTCGGCATCGTGACGCCTGCCTTCTTACTGCACCACTTGAAGTATGCCGTGCTCATCATCTTCATCGTTGCCGCCATCATTACCCCGACTCCGGACGTCATCACGCAGTGCGTTTTCGCCCTTCCCATGATCGCCCTTTACCTGCTGGGGATTGGTGCCGCTTATCTTGTCCCCGATCGCCATGACCGCTGACACCGCCCTATCCCATTACCTCAAAAGGAAGGTTCCCGCCGGATTCCGAGTCATCGATGGCCCGGGAAGAGCTTTTTGGATCCTGCGCATCGGCCCCACCCTCCCCACGAGTTCGAAGATCTGGGATGGATGGACGCGGGGGGAAGGTGGATCTCTTCTCGAAGGTTCGAGCGGAAGAGGACCTGTTTACCGAGTCAATCCTGACGGCGTAGGGCCATCGGTGCTTCGCGCCTACCGCCACGGAGGGATCCTGCGCCGTATTCTCGCCGACCGATTTCTGGGCACAGGAAGATTCCTCGACGAGCTCCGGGCCTCTGAATGGCTACGCTCGCAAGGGGTCCCGACTCCGGAGGTATTTGCCTTTTACTTGCGAAGGGGGACGGGCAGTCTATTCCGAGGGTGGATTCTGACGCGCTACGTTTCCGGAGGAATCAATCTCCGCGCCTGGGTGCAGGGAGGTCTTCCGACGGGCGTTCAAAGGCGTGACATCCTCCGGCTCTCGGCGCTGACGGTAGGATCCCTGCATGAAGTGGGCTGCTTCCATCGGGATCTGAATCTCAGCAACCTCTTGTTGAGTGCCGGACAGATCCACCTGCTGGATCTCGACGGTGCCAGGTTACGGCGCAATCTCACGAAGGGGGAGCGAGGGCGCAATCTCTTCCGGCTCTATCGCTCACTCGCGAAAGAGACGGCCGAGCCGGAACCTCTCGCCATTCGAGAACGTGCGTTCTTTCTGAGAGTTTACTCCCGAGGGGACGAGGAGCTGTTTCGGAGCTTGTGGCGATATCTCAGTGCGCGTTGGTCGTTCGCTCGGATTCGACGCGCATTCTCTCGGAGTCGGAAGGGTTAGGCCAACCCGCTCGCAGGGAGACGTCCAGGAGCTCTCGGCAGGCTAGGACTGCGTCTTCAAGCGAGACCTCCTCCAAGCAGAGGGGCTTTCCTGAAGGCGCAGGTCGACATTCCTTGAAGAAGTTCTGGCGACACGGTGAGCATGGATATCGGCGTGTGAGGACGCGACAGAAAGCGGGATCCATCCAAGGTCCCGTACGATCGGGGCTCCCGGGACCGAAGATCGCCACCACGGGGACACCGAGTGCCGCTGCGATGTGCATTGGACCGCTGTCGTTGCAGACGAGGAGATGGCACCGTTCCAGCAGGGCAGCCGCCTCCTGGAGATTCTGACCCCTTGGAGGAAGGATGCAGGCGGGGCCTCCGACCGAGCGAATCACCTCCAGTGCGGGGGAATCTCTTTCGGTCCCTAGCAGCAGAGGACGAATTCCATACTCGTTCGAAATCATCCGTGCCACCGCTCCGAATCGTTCCGGGTGCCAGGAACGCGGAAGTTTCGAGGCTCCAGGATGAATGGCGACTCGGAGAGGCATGGATTCAAGCCCCTGCTCCCGGAGAAAACGCAGAGAGGCGTCCCGGGCGGCTGGGGTCAAATGAAAACTGAGCCGGCGATCTTCCAGGCGCGCCCCCACCGCCTCGGCAATCCGGAGAAACTGTTCGACGTGGTGTCCATCTTCCGGGAGGTCGAGCGGGGTCGAAAGAAGCCAGGACCGGCCGTCGCTTCGAAATCCTACGCGCAGCGGGATCCCGGAGAGGCGCGCGAAGAGCGCGGCTTCGAAGGCCTTCTGAAAAAGCAGTGCGAGATCGAATCCCTCCCTCCTCAGTCGAAGCAATAGTTTGTATCTTCCTCCCCACCCCGCGTGCCGTCCCTCCCGATCGTACTCGAGGAGTCTGTCGCAGAACGGAGCGCCCCGTAGGACGTCCAGGACCCAAGTTTTTGCCAGCAGCGTGATTTCCGCTTGGGGGAAAGCCTGCCGGATCGCTCGCATGGCCGGGGAGATCATCACGACATCCCCGATCCAGTTGTTGACCCGCACCAGAATCTTCCGCACGGGGATTTTCGGACGCCAGGAGCTCACGGGGTGTGCATCCCGGCCGAGGGTAGGAGGGCCGAAAACAGAATCTCACGGGAGGCCTGCATGACGGACTCAGGGGAAATCATTCTGATCGGCTCCGGATCGCCTCGTCGCGGGGCGAATCCACTCCGCCACGCGGGCGCCAGGACTCGATGCCGGTCTCCCAGAGGGCCGTTGATTCGCGGGTCCGTGCTACCGAAGAGCGCGACGACCGGAACTCCCTGAGACCAAGCGAGATGCATAGGGCCGGTGTCGGCACCGATGAAGAGCTTGCAAGAGAGCAGGAGTTCGCGCATCTCCGAGAGGCTCGTATCCGGTGCCACGACCGCCTTCCCTCTAGAAAAGGCGAGCGCCTCGGCGACGAGTGACTCTTCGCCCGGCCCCCAGGTCAGGATCGGAGCGCACCCATCTTGGGCGAGGGCTTGCGCCAAAGAGCCGAAATTCTCCGGAGGCCATCGCTTGTGCGATTGCCGATCACTGGTGCCCGGATGAACCGCCACGGGAATCGCGCTCCCCAATGAAGCGATAAAGGAGGCAACTTTCGCCGAGTGAAGCAGCGGCGGGAACGGGAAGTGCAAAGGAGCTGGGTTAATCTTCAAGGGTGCAAGGAGCTCCAGATTCTTCCAGACCCGATTCAGGTGAGCGGAGGAGGGCTTTACGTGGAGCGTATTCAGGAGGTAGCTACCCTCGCGGGAGCCTGTCCGATCAAATCCCAAGCGACGTGATGCACCACTGAATCGCGCGATCAGGGCGCTCTTGGCGCTTCCCTGGAAGTCGATGGATAGGCTGGCGTCGAACTTGCGCAGGCGAGAGATGAAGTCACCCAGGTGCGTCCTGATTTGGCCGATGGCGTGCAGATTCCAGCGAGGCTCGAAAGCGGTTCTCGGAAAAACGATGATCTCATCCAGCCATGGTGGCCCTGGAAGAAGTGAACGGCTGCCGGGTTCCACGACCCAACCCAACCTCGCCTGAGGAAAGGACTGTTTCAACACCGACAAACAGGGAAGAGTCCGGGTTACGTCTCCCACGGCACCCAGGCGGATCAGGAGAACGCCTTCGCCTTGTTTTATTCTGACTTGGTCCATCCCGGCCTCCAGGGACCGAAGCGGGCACATTATACTCAGCGTCGAGGACCCATCGGAGCCGCACGGCCCTTTCGTTGACACGTTCCTGGCTGTATGCTAGAAAATGCGCGTGCCACTGGACCCACAGCTCCTGGAAATTCTCGCCTGTCCGGTATGCAAAAAGCCGGTCCATCTCACTCCAGATGGTTGTGGCCTTCTGTGCACCGAATGTCGGCGCATATTCCCCATCCAGGACGATGTCCCCATCATGCTCGTGGAGGAGTCTCGTCCTGAAGACCCCCCCTCGGACCCCACTTGAATCCACCCGTTTCCTCGGCCCGGGCGAAGGATTTGATCCGGCGGATGAGCGATGCCTCTGTCCTCGTAGTCGGGGACCTGATGGTGGATCGGTTTCTGTGGGGCTCGGTTCACCGGATTTCTCCCGAAGCCCCGGTGCCTGTCGTTCACCTGAAGTCCGAGACCTCCGTTCTCGGGGGAGCGGGAAACGTCGCGCGTAATCTGCAATCCTTGGGTGCGAATGCACATCTTGTCGGTGTGGTAGGGAGCGATCGGGGAGCCGAGGAGTTCTGGCGCCTCCTCGACGAGGCGGGCCTGAGTCGGGAAGGCGTGGTTCAGCTGAAGGAAAGACCCACCACCACAAAAACCCGCGTGATCGCCCAAAACCAACAGGTGGTACGCATCGATCGCGAAACGCATGGACCTCTGCCGCCCGAGGTCCGGAACGAGATCCATGTTCGCGCAGGCGCTCTTCTCTCCAAAGCCAATGGAATCGTCATTTCCGACTATGAGAAGGGGGTGGTTTCCGAGGACGTGCTAAAGAAAGTCTTGCCCGCGGCCCAGGCGGCAGGACTTCCCACGGCCATCGATCCCAAGCCTCCGAATTTCCCATTCTACAAGCCCGCCAGCGTGGTCACTCCCAATATCCATGAAGCCCGGGAGATCGTGGGATCGCGTGGCAGGGATGAGAAGGAAATCCAAGAAATGGGCCAGATCTTGCTGGAACGTCTGGGTTGCGACGCGGTCCTTCTGACTCGCGGTGAGGAGGGAATGACGCTCTTTGAAGCCTCCCGGGAACCCTTCCGAATCCCGGCAACGGCGCGAGAGGTGTTCGATGTGACGGGAGCCGGCGATACCGTAGTCGCCGTCTTGGCCCTCTGCCTCGTTGCGCAAGCAACAATGCCCGAAGCTGCATTTCTGGCTAATCTTGCAGCCGGTCTCGTGGTCGGGAAGCTGGGGACCGCAATCGTTACCCAAGACGAGCTCATATCTGCCCTTCCTGGGGGGGAGATGAGGCTGGACCTGCGGTGTTCACGCAGCACCCCCCCCTAAACTTTCCCTTGACACCCTTCTCGGCGAGGCGTAATTTCGAAGGCAGAATGGGGATAAAGCAATCGAGGGTATTGTCCCCAAAGTACTTGGCAGGGCAGGCGGGTCCGAAAACCGAAGGAAAAGCGCAACTGTCAATTCTATGAATCCGGGGGCCCCCCGGGGCAAGCAGGAGCTGCCCGTGGATCAACAGAGAGGAAGCGCAAGGCTTGGCGGTTATCTAAAGCGGCTTCGAACGGGCTATGGCTTTTCCCTCCGCAGAGTTGAGATCAAAGCCCGCGCGGAAGGCGCAGAGATCGACAACTCTCAACTCTCGCGCTACGAACGCGGCCGGTGCTACCCTTCCTTCGACAAGCTTTGCGCCCTCGCGAACATTTTCAGCGTATCCGTGCAGAACTTCTCCGACGTGCTCGAAATGGAGAAGTTCGATAGTTTCAAGCCCTCACCCGCGCTAGGTTTCGAAGAGCTGCAGACCAGAGGAAACGCCGAGCTGGAGGCAGGCAATTTTGGCCGCGCTTACGTCGCCTTCGAGTCTGCGCTCCAATCTGCCGAGGTCACTCTCGGCCCGGATCGTGAGGATTTCCGGGCGAAAGCACGCTACAAGATGGCGTTCTCCCTCTTTCGGCTTGGGAAGATCAATCTCGCAGAGAGTGAGTTACGGCTCATTCTCCGGGACCACCAGCGGATATCCGCGCGCACACGATTCCTTACCCTCCTCATGCTCGCCAACGTGCACGATGAACGTGGGGATCGATACCTGGCTCTGATGGAAGCAGAGAGATGCCTCGACTTGGCTCGAGCCGCCGGTGATCGCTCGGACCAAGCCTATGCGCTCCATGCCATTGGTCGGACCTGCTTCGAAGAGGAAGACTACACTCGCGCGGCGGAATTCCATTCACTCGCCCTTGAAATGGCACGTGAGACGGCGAGTGCCCAGGAAGTATCGCTGCTGCAGGCTAACCTTGGGTACTGCCATGTGATGTTGAACCGGACGGAGAAGGGTCTCAAGGAGATCCGCGAGGCTCTCGCGCTGAGTAGGAAGGAGGGGCTGCGGCGGGGTACGGCGTACTGTCTCCGAATTCTTGGTCAAGTCTACTACAAGGATGAAAAGCTCGGCCGCGCACGCGAGTATTTCCAGGAGGCGGAGACCACGGCCCATAATGCCGAAAGCCCCTACACAGATATCCTCTTTCAGTCGGCATTCTATCTTTGGGAAATCGCGCGCCGCGAAGGAAACGCGATTCAGGAAAAGGTCTACTTTGGACGTCTGCGTCACCTACGCTCCAGTCTCGAGCGCCATTTCGACGAAGTCACCCAGTTCGACGCCTATATCGAGAAGGGAGGCCGTGGTGAAGAACGTGCCGCTCGGTCCTAAAGCAATGAGGGCCGGGCTGCGAAGAGCCGGTCTGGCCCTGGGAATCCTGTCCGTTGCGGCGTGTATGGTTGCTCCACTGTTGGCCGAAGTGTCCGTCGTGACCGACTCCCACGGGAAGTACGTCAAGACGCTCGTGCTGGGGGAGGCACTGGGCGGGCGGAGGATCTATTGGAATCCGGTCAGCGTGGGAGTCGAGCCGAGGTTTCTTCTGAACGTCGGCGGCGACATCATGGGCGACGGGCCTCCCGTCGTTGTCGAACAACCCGGCACGCGCCAACCCTGGGTAGTTTGGTCCGCGAGCGATGGTCAGGATCGGGAGATTGCGGTAGCGACATGGAGCCAGGGCCGATGGCAAGGTCCGGAGTTGGTGGAGCGTCTCGACAACACCATTGATGACCTTGGACCCCGCCTGGCTTTTGACGGCGAGGGGCGCCCGGTCGTGACTTGGTGGAGAAACGAGCCGGTACCGCGCATTTATCTCAGTACATTTCGGAATGGCGTCTGGTCGACTCCCATTTCCATTTCCGATCCGGCGACTCCAAGCCGTTTCCCTTCCATTCGGGTCCAGGGAAGCAGTGCGATCGTGAGCTTCTCGACGCCCCGCGGTCGGAGCGTGCTCTACCGCAAGCTCTCCGAGCTACCGGTCTTCACGGAAGGCAACGGTCCTCTGGATGGCCCCGTCCCGCCCCCGGATGTGATAACCCCACCAGGTGGAGTCGACGATACAGGCACGGTCTGCGTCGGGGACTGCTCGCCGGGGGCGGTATTGCAGAAGCCAAGCGAGATCGGCGGCACCTAGTTCCTCCTCGCCTCCATCCACGCCATCTATTTCGAAGAGTTGAGGCTCTCAAGATGCGGGTCCCGTCGAATCGCGGCGGGCCACGCCGCAATCGTGTCCCGGACGGAAAGAGCTTTAATTCCTCGGATAGTCCAAGGGCGGAAGCGTCACGGAAGCGAGGGGCTCGCTTCGAGGTCGAGCGGGGATCGCTTTTTGCTGGATTTCGAGCTCGAGGCGCCCGACTTGTCTTCGGAGCCGATGATTCTCTATTCGAAGTCGTATGCCGTCGAGCAAGCTGAGCAGCGCCGCGAACGTGATTCCCACCAGAAGACTGATGATCATCACCAAGGATAACGGCACCTGGTGAAAGGTGTGGAGAAAGGTCTCCACGTCCACGGGGGAGCCATTGAGTGTGATGACGAAAAAGGCCGCGCCGAAGAAAAGTAAAACACAGCGCGAGAATCAGGACGCCCATGGGCGCCCCCGGCGCATCGACCGCAGGACCTCTACGTCTTTTCCCTGAGCCGCCAGAATGAGGTCGGCGACCTCTCGAACCGCTCCTCGTCCGCCCTCCGCGCGAGTCACGAATCGGACCGATCGGCGGACCACGGGGTGAGCGTCGGAAGGCGCGACCGACAATCCCGCCCTTTCCAGGACTCCGAGATCCACGACATCGTCTCCGATGAAACATACGGAGTCGTCAGAGAGGCCTTTCCGGGTCAGGATTTCCTCATAAACTTCGAGCTTGTTCGTCACCTTCAAGTGAATCTCCTCCATCCCGAGCTCTCTGACTCTTCTCTTCACAGCCGGCGAGGTTCTGCCCGATATGACTCCCGTTACGATGCCGGCGCGGCGAAGCAGCCAGATTCCGACACCATCCTTGGCGTCGAAGATCCGGCCTTCGCTCTTGGCATCGACGAAGAGAATGCTGCCATCGGTCATCACTCCGTCCACGTCCATGAGGACCAGACGCACACTCTGAGCTGCCTTTCGGACAGGAGACATTCCGGGCATGGGTCGTGACTCCGAAAAACTGCGGGGCGCGGAGGA
>DASYRY010000300.1:0-2315 GCA_036004025.1 Candidatus Polarisedimenticolia bacterium
GAAGGGCTGACGATCTGAGTGTTGACCCCGATCAGCCGCCCGCCGCTGTCGAGAAGGGGACCGCCCGAGTTGCCCGGATTGATGGCCGCATCGGTCTGGATGACATCCTCGATGGTCGTCTCGGACATCGATCGAATCGTCCTCCCCAGGGCGCTGACCACGCCGGTGGTGAGCGTGTGGTCCAGGCCGAAGGGATTCCCGATGGCGAGGACCTTCTGTCCGACTCTCAGCTTTCCCGAGCTTCCCAAGGCGACGGGAGAGAGCGAATCGGAAGGCGCCTCGATCCGGATGACGGCCAGATCGTGGTCCAGGTCCGTGCCCACCACCTTGGCGCGATACTCTTTGGCTCCGGTGGTGACGACGTTGATCGAGTTGGCGCGGAAGACAACGTGAGAATTGGTGACGATGTTCCCTTCGCGGTCCCAGACAAAGCCGGAGCCGGAACCCTGGGGCACCTCGAAGAGGTTCATGGACCAGAAATCGCGCCTCAGGGCCGCGGTGGTAATGAAGACCACCGAGCTAGAAGCCTTCTCGAAGACATCGATGGTGGCCTGCTCGTCGGGAGTAAGCTCCGCCGGAGCAGCGACCTCGCGGGGCCGGGCGGCCGTGGCGGGGTCTCCCTGCAGGCAAGAGAAGGACGCCAGCAAAGACCCGGCCAGGAGGATCAGCGACGAGATCGCGCGCGAGCGTATCGTCTTCATGATGGTGGCCGGGAGTCTACACGATCGATTCCGGCGAGCCAACCTGGGCCGGGCGGCGTTCCCAGGCGGCTCGATGAGGGGGTGCCGGGACGTTAAGGTGGCGCAAACGGAGTCGTGAGAGGCGTGGTTGCGGGGGCGAAAGTGCCTGGACTAGCATCAGCGCCACGCGCCACCTCCTGTCTCTTTCACGCGATGAAAGCCGAGGAGCCGGATGGCCTCGTGGATCCTGAAAGCGGTCGTTCAGAAGACCCTGTCGCTGTTCCCCAACTCGCATGTCTGGAATCGCGTCCTCCAGGAGCGCCTCACCGGGTCGCTGCGGCTCTCGCAGGATCGGGTCGCGGATCAATTCCGCCGGTGCGCAAGACATCTCGACTCCTACGTCCGGCTGCGGGGCGCCGTGCCGCAAACCGTCCTGGAGGTGGGGACGGGATGGATGCCGATTCTGCCTCTGGGCTTCTCCCTTTGCGGGTGTCGCGAAGTCTGGAGCGTCGACCGAGTCTCCCTGATGCGGCCTTCCGATGTGGAGAACACGCTTCGGATGACGACAGAGCTCCATCGAGCCGGCCGGCTTGCCCCGATGCTTCCCCGCCTGCAAGGGGATCGTGTTTCGCATCTGCTCGATGCTACGCGACCGGGAGACGGGCGGGATCCCATCGAGACCCTCGAGAGGCTCGGAATCCATTGCCGCATCGCGGAGCTTTCCCGCTTTCCGGTGGGAGAGGGAAGCGTGGATCTGGCGGTCAGCAACAGCGTTCTGGAGCACTTGAGACAAGGCGAGATCGAAGCGCTGTTCCGGCAGATCCGGCGGCTCGTGGCCCGTGACGGCGTGACCAGCCACTTCATCGATCTCGCGGATCATTACGCCAATTTCGACCGGCGCCTGGACGTCTACAACTTCTTCAAGTTCCCCGAGCCCGTCTGGGCGCTCATCAATTCCTCGCTGCACTACCAGAACCGGTTGCGCATTTCCGACTACCGCCGGCTCTTCACGCAGACCGGGTGGAGAATCGTGGGGGAGTCGAGCGAGCGTGGCACCGAGTCCGATCTGGAGCCCATTCCGCTCGCCCGCAGATTCCGCCGCTACGCGCGCGAGGATCTGCTCGTCTACCGGAGCTGGATCACCGGATCGCCGGAGGGTGCGTGATTCAGGAGATGCGGCGGCGAAGGACACGGGCGCCGGCGAGGAGGGCGACGACGTCGAAGCCCACGAGCACGAGTGCCATTCTTCCCAGATAGGCCCAGTCCCACCCCGTGACCACCAGCGTGCGCATCCCATTGACCGCGTAGGTCATGGGGTTCAGCCTCGCGCAGGCGGCCATCCACACGGGCATCTTCTCGAGAGGCACGAAGGCGGAGGAGAGGAACGCGAGAGGAAGGGTGAGGAAGCTGAGGATGGCGAAGAACTCTCCATGGTTGGTCAGCGTGAAGGCCAGCACGAGGGAGACGACGGAAAGCGCGAAACCGAGGAGCAGCCCCAGGACGATCAGCACCAGGAGGCCGGGAAGACCCGTGGCGATGCGCGCTCCCAGCACGAAGGCGAGCGCCACGATGATCAGGACCTGGAGGGACGAGACGAGGTTCACGTAGAGGAAACGGCTCACCAGGATCGAGACC
>DASYRY010000301.1:0-4457 GCA_036004025.1 Candidatus Polarisedimenticolia bacterium
GCGCCTCCCGAGTCGAGTTTCCCGACCTGATGATCTTCGACATCGATCCCGACCTTGGACTGCCCTGGAAGAGCGTGGTCGAAGGTTGCGCGACCATGCGGTCCCGCCTACGGGAGATAGGCTTGGAGTCCTGGCTCAAGACCACGGGTGGAAAGGGGATGCATGTATGCGTGCCCTTGAGCCGGCGGCAGGGCTGGGATGAGGTCAAGGAGTTCTCGAAAGCGCTCGCCGGTAGCCTCGCTTCCCGGGAGCCGGCCAAGTACACAACCAATCCTCTCAAGACCCGGCGGAAGGGCCGGATCTTCGTCGACTATCTTCGCAACGCGCGGGGGGCCACGTCGGTCGCCGCCTACTCGACGCGGGCGTGCGCCGGGGCGCCGGTCTCCATGCCCGTGGCATGGGACGAGCTCGATCTCCGCCTGCGCTCCGACGCCTGGACGCTCGAGAATGCGAAGCAGCGCCTGCGGAGCAAGGATCCTTGGACGGGATTCTATTCGTGCAAGCAGGCGATCAGCGCGTCGATGCGTCGGGCGGTGGGCATTCAAGCGGCGCAGAAACGATGATTCGGAGCCCCTCGCGCGCCTTCATGCTGATGCTGCTCTTGCTCCAGATCGGATGCGCGTCCGGAAGACGTCGCGATGCGGACCTCCCGGCGGCGCGAGGGAGACTGGATTCCAACCTCCCTCTGATCGTGGTGGACGCGGGTCGTCAGCGCATCCGGGACCAGGGCAGGATCGACGCCCGCTTGAAGATCCTCGGGAACTCCGAGGGGGGAAGGAACAATCTCCAGACGACACCGGCCAGCTTTTCCGGCAGCATCGGAATCGAGATTCGAGGACAGTCCAGCCGATCCTGTCCCAAGAAGCAGTATGGCTTTGAAATCCGGACCGGTCCCGGCGGCTCCAGACGCGACGTCTCCTTGCTGGGAATGCCCGCCGGATCGGAGTGGATTCTCCAAGGTCCCTGCTTCGACCGCAGCCTCATCCGGAACGTCCTGGCCTATCAGCTCAGCAACCGGATCGGCCGTTATGCCGTCCGCACACGGTTTGTGGAAGCATTCATCCAAGAGGCCGGATCCGGGGAGACGCCGGGCGACTACCAGGGCGTCTTCGTTCTCATGGAGAAGATCACTCGGGGGGCCGAGCGGGTGAACGTGGCGCCGGTGACCGACGAGGATCCGCGCGGGGGATACCTTCTGAAGATCGACAGAGGCGCGGAGCCTGGTTTCATGACCGCCCGGGGAACGAAGATTCTGGTCGCTGATCCGGAGAGTCCCACGCCGGCGCAGATCGCCTATCTGAAGACTTACTTCAAGGACTTCGAGTCGGCCCTGGAGCGGCCGGACTTTGACGATCCTTCGTTAGGATATGCCAAGTACATCGATGTGGATTCGTTCATCGATCACTTCCTCCTCAACGAGCTGCTCAGGAATGTGGATGCCTTCAGGCTCAGCGCCTACATGCACAAGGATCGCGGGGGCAAGCTCGAAATGGGTCCGGTGTGGGACTTCGATCGCTCCTCCGGGAATATCGATACCCTGGCCAGTCCGGAGGGTTGGTACCTGGCCCGTCGCTTCTCGGGGTACGAGCCGCCGTTCTGGTGGAGCCGTCTGCTCGAGGACGACACCTTCCGGCGTAGGCTGGCTCGGCGCTGGAACCAGCTGCGCGAGGATGCCCTGAGCTCCGCGAGCCTCACGGCCGCCATCGACGCCAACGTCTCGACCCTAGGGGAGGCGGCGGACAGAAACTTCGTGGTCTGGCCGTTCTTGGGAAGCCGCCGGCCTCCCTTCAATCGAGATCCGGTGGCGAGTCGCACCTACGCCGGAGAGATCCAGGAACTGAAGAGTTTTCTGGTTGCTCGCGCGGATTGGATCGACCGTCACGTCGAGTCACTTCCATCGAGCTCCGGCAAGGGCGCGCAACGACGAGAATCAGGAGGGGCGATCCTTCGATCGGGCGCGCGTGGCGCCGGTCACGATCCCGAGCCCGAGCAGGATGACGCAAGCGATGGCGATATAGAGCTTGGAAATCCCTGCGACCGACAGCGCCCAGGCCACCCCGGCAATGAAGATCAAAAACCCGATGAGGTAGAGGGCAAAAGTCATGGTTGGACTCCTACGAGTGCCTGGCGAGTATTTGACCGCCCGACTCGCCACCGGCTCGTCCAGCCTAGCGCAGTCTTGCAGGAAAAGCCCGCCGATCACGCAGAAACATTCCTCTGGGTCTGACCCCCGATGTGACGATGGCTTCTTTTCTCTCATCGCGCATGGTCCTGCTGGGGATGGTGGTCCTGCTCAGCGCGACGGTAATCTCGGTCCCCATGGCCGCCGAAAAGCAAACCTCCCAGGACAGTCAAACCGTTACGGAGCCCTTGAAGGATCCAGCTTCAGGAGCTTCGGAGCCGGAGTCTTCCCGGGAGCCGGGAGCGCGTAGGAGCTTCCTGATTCCCGTCGTGGACATCATCGGATTCGATCTCCTCTTGAACCTCACCAATCGATCCATCGATGGAAGCGATTACGACTCGAGTTGGGAGACCATCCAGGACAACGCGCACGGACCCTGGGTCGTGGACGACGATCCGTTCGCGATCAATCAGCTCTGGCACCCGTATCAGGGAGCCGCCTACCAGGGTTTCGCACGCTCGGCGGGCCTCACCTTCTGGCGGTCCTTCGCGTACACCTTCGCAGGCAGCGTGCTTTGGGAGATCGCCGGCGAGACAACCCCACCGTCCCGGAACGATCAGATCGCAAGCGGCATCGGCGGAAACTTCCTGGGGGAGCCGTTGTTCCGGATGGCGAACATGGTGCTGGGGAACGGCGAGACCAAGCCGGGCTTCTGGCGGGAGCTGGCCGCCGCGGGAATCTCTCCCTCCACCGGCTTCAACCGGCTGGCCTTCGGCAGCAGGTTCGATGCGATCTACGACGATGGGAATCCGGTCTATTTCAGCCGCCTGCAAATCGGAGCGAGCACCGCCACACAGAGCGATCCCGGAACGTCAACGCAGGTCCGGGACAACGAGGGGCTCATCGACTTCTCGATGGACTATGGCATGCCGGGAAAGCCGGGCGCCGGCGTCGAGAAGCCTTTCGATTACTTCAGCTTTCAGATCACCGCCTCGAGCGCCAACGGATTCGAGAATGTCTTGACTCGCGGGATTCTCTTCGGAAAGAACTACGAAGGCGGCGATAGGGTGCGCGGGCTTTGGGGACTCTATGGCACCTACGACTACATCGCACCGCAGAGCTTTCGCGTTTCCACCACGGCACTCGCCGTTGGAACGACCGCTCAGTGGTCCATATCGGACACGACTGCCTTGCAGGGCACGGCTCTGCTGGGCGCCGGCTACGGCGCGGTGGGAACGATCAACGGCGCCGACGAGAACGACTATCACTACGGGGTGGCGCCGCTGGCGCTTCTGGCGCTACGCGGCAATTTCGGCGATCGCTCCTCGATTGACTTCGCAGCGCGGGACTATTTCGTGAGCCGCGTCGCGGCGGCCGATACGGGGGGACATGACAATATCGTGCGTGCGGAAGCATCCTTCATTTTGCGCTTGTCTCACAAGCAAGCAGTCTCCCTCAAGTATCTTTGGAACCACCGCGACGCGTCCTATCCCGATCTCGGCGATCGGACTCAGACGCGGGCCACCGTCGGCCTCTTCTACACGCGACTCGGCCACGACCGGTTCGGAACGGTCGATTGGGGTCCCGATCGCTGAAAGCCTTCCGCGTATCATCTATATAGCGGCCCCCTCCCCGAGCCCCCTCGACACGACAAAAAGGCCGGTCGAGGCGGTTTAGTCCGGACGCAGGACTTGAAGCACGGGTGATAGAATCGCCCGCGCTCGTGCTTCGAAGCCTCCGCAACGCCGGCACGGGTACCGGCCGGTGTGGATCGGAAGCCAACTCTGGAGGGTCGCTGGGAATGGGCGCTCGCATCGGAACGGCGGCCCCGGACCGGGCCTGGCGCGCGGGATCGCGTGCGGCATCGTGGATCGTGGGAGTGGCCGGGATCATCGTGGCGATCTTCCTCGCCATGTACCTGAAGTCGCTGCGCGGTGGAGCCCTGGATTCAGTCGCCGTGCTCCCGTTCACCAACGCGAGCCATGACCCCGACATGGAGTATCTCAGCGACGGCGTCACCGAGAGTCTCATCAACAGCCTGTCGCAGCTCCCCGGCCTGACGGTGATGCCGCGTAACTCGATGTTCCACTACAAGGGGCGCGAGATGGATGCCTTGGAGGTCGGCCGCCGGCTGAGAGTCCGGGCGGTTCTCACGGGTCGTGTCATGGAGCGCGCCGAGGGTCTTTCCATCGGCGCGGAGCTGGTGGACGTGCGTGACAACAGCCATTTGTGGGGCGGGCAGTACAATCGGAAACCCTCGGAGATCCTTTCGGTGCAGGACGAGATCGTGCGAGAGATATCGGAGAATCTCCGTGTGAAGTTGACGGCTGAGGAG